>CBDUAX010000091.1:0-11267 GCA_965365235.1 uncultured bacterium | reverse complement strand
GAGAACCGGGGACTCAATCCCTACATAGAGGATGTCGTCCGCCGTTTCGCCGCGGCCGATTTTGTCGCGTTGGGGCCCGATGCACTGACGCCCCTGGGCGGATACCCAGGGAATGACGACGACGGTCGGCAGATGCAGCGTCAGCTCGACCGGGAGGTCATGATGGAGGACTGGGTGGCTGCATTCGAGTTCCTGCGGGACCACTCCAGCTCCACCGGGCGGGTGGGTGCCGTGGGATTCTGCTACGGAGGCGGTGTTGTCAATCGCCTGGCCGTCCGCCTTCCGGATCTTGGCGCTGGCTCACCCTTCTACGGTTCGGCTCCGCCGAGCGAAGATGTGGCTTCCATTCAAGCACCCCTCCTCATCCATTACGCGGGCCTGGACGAACGGGTCAATGCTGGATGGCCCGAGTACCAGAAGGCGCTGGACGCCAACGGCAAGACCTACACGATGTTCTTGTACGAGGGCGCCAACCATGGATTCCACAATGACACGACGCCCCGTTTCGACGAGGCGCAGGCTCAACTGGCTCAGGAGCGGACCATCGCGTTCTTCAATGAGCACCTTCGCGGGTAGACCGTCTCGGGTGGCCGGCGGAGGATCTGGGGTTCCATATAGAAGCCGACCCCAGTCGCCCAGATGAAGGATGCCGAAAAGCTCGCCAACACCAGCTCGGAACGAGCGGGTGAAGAGGAGGACCGGGACCGCTCCCGCCCCCCCTGTAAACCCAGCGGTCCCGCACAAGGCCCGAAGATCCCCCCGCCGCCTTGCCCCCTCAGGGCTCTGCCCCACACTTTGACGCTCTCAGCTATCTCCGTTCATCCGCGCCATTCGAGGGACATCATGGTCCGCTACGCTGCAGTGACGATTCTTTTCTTGGCTGCCCTTCTGCCGGCACCCAGGCCGGTGGAAGCCCAGGGTTCCCAGGCCCCCATGATGGAGTCGGTTGATCCCGGCCTCCTGGAAGGGTTCCAGTTCCGCCTGATCGGTCCGAATCAGGGAGGGAGATCCACAGTGGTAACCGGGGTCCCTTCCCAGCCCAACACCTTCTACATGGGACTCGCCAGCGGCGGGTTGATGCGGACCACCGACGGGGGAGAGAGCTGGGTCCCCATCACCGACGGAAAGGTACCCTTGGGCTCCGTCGGGGACATCGCCGTGGCCGCCACCGATCCGAACATCATCTATCTGGGCACGGGCTCAGACGGAGTCCGGAGCAATGTCTCCACGGGCCGCGGGGTTTATAAAACCACCGACGGTGGGGAGAGCTGGGAGTTCGCCGGCCTCTACGAGGTAGGCCAGATCGGGCGGGTGCGCGTACACCCCACCAATCCCGACATCGTCTGGGTGGCGGCCTACGGGGACATCTTCAAGCCGAACCCGGAACGAGGTGTCTACAAGACCACCGACGGCGGACGGACGTGGCGGAACACCCTGTTCGTCTCGGACAGCACCGGTGCCATGGACGTGGACCTCCAGCCCGGGAACCCCGACGTGGTCTACGCCTGGATGAGCCGCATCGAACGGAAGCCCTGGACCATTATCAGCGGCTCTGAAGAAGGCGGTTTCTACAAAAGCACGGATGGCGGCGAGACGTGGAATAACATCCGGACCGGGTTGCCTCAGGAACTTATCGGGAAGGGGAATCTCGAGGTGACTGCGGCCAAACCGGACCGGATCTACGCCCTCATCGAGGCCAAGCCCGGGGGCGGCTTTTACCGCTCTGACGACTCTGGTGAGAGTTGGCAGATGGTCAACGACATGCCAGCCATGATCCAGCGTCCGTTCTACTACACCACCCTTGGAACCGACCCGTCCAACGCGGACGTGGTCTACGGCGGCGCAGAGGGCTTCTGGAGGTCCGAGGATGCCGGGGTCAGCTGGGCCCGTCTTGCCACTCCCCATGGCGACAACCACGACATCTGGGTGAACCCCAACGACTCGAACATCATGGTCCAGGCCAACGATGGTGGGGCCAACGTCTCCTACGACTACGGTGCCACCTGGTCCACCCAGTACAACCAGCCCACCGTGGAATTCTACGGCGTGTGGACCGACGACCGCTTTCCCTACCGGCTCTACGGGGCCCAGCAGGACGACGGCACCCACATCATCTCCAGCATCGCAAACGGCGGGATACGGGGCCATGACTGGTGGAGTGGCCCCGGGTGCGAGACGGGTCCCATCATCCCCCATCCCCTTCATGACAACATCGTTTATGGCTCCTGCAAGGGGCAGTACAGCGTCATGAACATGGAGACGGGGCAGAGCAAGAATTACTGGATCGGCGGACAGTCGTTGTACGGAAACGAACCGCCTGACCTCGATCTCCGCTTCCAGCGGGTCTCGCCCATGGAGGTCTCTCCACACGATCCTGAGGTCCTCTATTACGGATCCAACAAACTGCATAGGACCCGGGACTGGGGCGTCACCTGGGAGACCATATCCCCGGACCTCACATGGAATCCGCCTCATAGCCAACGGGGCTCCGGCTGGCCCATCACCCGTGACGTCACCGGTGAAGAGTTCTACAGTACCCTCTATGCGATCCGGGAGTCGGTTCTGGAGCCGGGGGTCATCTGGACCGGATCCAACGACGGCCTCTTCCATATCACCCGGGATCACGGGGAAACCTGGACCAACATCACGCCTTCGGACCTCCCCGAGGGCGGCCGGGTCCAGTTCCTCGAACCCTCCCCACACCGGGCGGGCTCAGCATACTACGCGGTGCACCGCTTTCTCCTGGGGGATTACCATCCCTACTTCTACCGCACAGACGATTACGGGCAGAGTTGGACCCTCCTGACAGACGGGACCAACGGGATTCCGGAGGACTGGCCCGTCAGGGTGGTCCGGGAAGATCCCGGCCGTGAGGGACTTCTCTACGGAGGGACCGAGTTCGGCCTCTTCATCTCCTTCGACAACGGCGCCCACTGGCAGCCCTTCCAGCAGAACCTCCCCAACGTGCCCATGGCGGATCTGAAGGTCTTCCGGGACGACCTCATCCTGGCCACCCAGGGCCGGTCCTTCTGGATCTTGGACAACGTCTCGGCCCTGCATCAGATCACGCCCCGGACCGCATCTTCCGACGTGTTCCTCTACACCCCCAGGGACGGTTACCGAACCCGGGACGGATCAAACATCCTGGGGCCGAACATCGAGTACTACCTCGGATCCGTCCCGGCCGGACCGGTGACCATCGACATCCTGGATGCTTCGGGCAACCTCGTGAATAGCTATGACAGCGGGACTTTGCCCAACTCTACGGAGCGTCCGGATCCCAATACCCCTCAGGCCATGATGATGCAGGGAAGGGGAGGGTTCCGGGGAAGGGGTGCGGCCCGGCCATCCAATCCTACTCGGGCCAAAGGTCACAACCGGTTCGTGTGGAACGTTCAGCATGAGTCCGGCCTGGGGGCCCCTCCCGGGGAGTACCAGGCCAGGCTCACGGTGGGGAGCACCACCCTCACCACGGACTTCACCGTCCTCATCGATCCACGGCTTGCGGAAGAGGGGCTGACGACAGCCGACCTCCAAGCGCAGTTCCGACACAACATGACCATGCGGGAGATGGTGGCCGAGGTGAACGCCCTGGTGGAGCGGGTGGAGAGCGCCATGGAGGGGGCAACTGGCTCCCGGGCTCAACAACTCCAGGAGGTGGCCGACAAGCTCATCACCGGACCGATCCGCTATAGCTCTCCAGGGCTACAAACCCATATTCAGTATCTGGCGGGCATGACTGCCCGAGTGGACCAGAAGATCGGAAACCAGGCTCCTGAGCGGTATCGGGTTCTGAGGGCAGAACTGGACGAGCTCACCGCGGCGGTGGATCGGATTCTGGGTGGTGGGTGAGTTCCTCCTCAAACCCACCTGACGCCCCGAGTTTCGGCGTCCCAAAAATGCGGGCTCGTCCTGGCTTAGGCTTCGGGCGGGCCCGCTCTCAGCCCTCATACACGGTTCTTCCGCCCACCACGGTGCGGACGATATCGATCTCCTTGAGGGCGTCCGGATCGACGTCGTGGGGATCCTCCGCCAGGACGACGAAGTCCGCAAGCTTCCCGGGTGTGATGGAGCCTTTCTCCCTCTCCTCGAAAGAGGCATAGGCCCCATTCAGTGTACACACCCGAAGAGCCTCCTCCAGGGTGATTCGCTGGCTCGGGCCCCATATACGTCCCGCATAGTCCTTTCGTGTAACCATGCTCTGAAGCGCCATGAGAGGTTCGAAGGGACCCGGAGGGTGGTCCGAGGCCGGAGCCGCCGGGATGTTGTGGTCCAGGAAGGACCGGTGCGCAAACATCCACTCCATCCTGGCATCGCCGTACTCCACCCATTTCTCCCCGTGGTAGTGGGCATAGGTGTAGAAGGGAGCCGGTATGGCCCCGGCAGCCTTGATGCGGCGCAGGAGATCGGGGTTCACCAAAGAGCAATGCTCGATTCGGTGTCGAGGATCGGGTCGTGGCCAAAGCTCCTGGACCCGCTCGTAAGCATTCAAGACCATGTCGATGGTCACGTCCCCATTCGCGTGGATGGCAACCTGCCACCCACTCCTGTGGGCCTCCTCTACAGCGTCGTGGATCTCATCCTGAGACATGGTGAGGATGCCGTAGTCATCAGGCCGCCCCTCGTAGGGAGTGCTCATGCGCATGGTGCGCTCGGAGGCGGATCCGTCAGCCGAGAACTTGGCCGAACCCACCCGCAACCACTCGTCCCCCAGGCCGGTCCGGACGCCAGCGGATCGCAGGTCCTGGTAGGACGCCCCCCTGGCCATCGCGTACATCCGGAAGCGAAGCTCTCCGGCGTGAAGAGCGTCTTGATAGGCAATGAAGTCACTACGCGACGTGCCGGTTTGGCATACGGAGGTAAGACCCGACGCGGCCATCTTCTGTGAGATAAGCGCCACACCCTCCTGACGCTCCTCCCGGGTGGAGTCCCGGGGAATCAGCCGGGAGAACACCCCTCGGGCTCGTTCTGCAACCTTTCCGGTCAGCTCCCCCTGCTCCCTGTAGAAGGCCCCTCCCGGTGGATCGGGTGTGTCCACCGTAACCCCGGCCAACTCGAACGCCAGGGAGTTGTAGACCCCCGTGTGCCCTCCGCGGTGGCCCACCGATACCGGGTGGTCTGGAACAGCGTCGTCCAGGTCTTTTCGGGTGAGCGGACGACCTTCTTCGAGCTTTGTATCGTCGTACATGAACCCGACGATCCACTCCCCTGGCGGCGTCCGATTGGCCCGTTCCCGCAGCGCCTGCTGGATCCGGGCAACGCTTCCAAGGTTCGTATTCACGTTCTTTAGTTCGCTCAGGCCTACGCCTGAAGGATGCGAGTGGGAATCGATGAAGCCGGGGAGGACGGTCATCCCGGCGGCGTCGATCACAGAAGTGCGGCCCTGAGCGATCAGGTTCGAGACATCCCGCGTTTCCCCCACCGCTAGAAACCGGCCGCCTTTGGTGGCGAAGGCCTCTGCCGTCGGGAGGTCGGTGTCCTGGGTAAAGACCCTGCCGTTCACCAAGACCAGATCGGGCGCCAGGTCTTCTCCGAGAGCCCCCGTGGGGCGGTCTCCGTTTGCGACGCAACCTGTGGAGAGCCCCGCCGCCAGGCCGGCCCCCATTCCGAGGAATTCGCTACGGCTGATCTTGCTCATCTTCTCCTCCCGGGGCCGGTGGCCCGTTTTGGGGAGCGGTGTTGTGCAGGGGGATCGGAGGGTATTGTACTTTCCGGTCCTCCGCTCAACTAGGCATTGGTGCATCTTCTTGGTTGAGGACAAAACCTCGGCCCCCCAGCGGGGTACGTTCTGTCACCTCTCACTTCTTGGACGTCCCCGCAATGGAGAGGCGGTTTCTCCCCATGCTCTGGCCAGCTCGTGCAACTCTGATCCTCCTCCTGGGTCTAGCTCTCCTGGCGACCCCAGCCCCGGGGACGGCTCAGGGCGTGAGGGACCCTGACGAAGCCTCCGAGCCGGACTCTTCATCAATTCTTCGGGGCCGAGTGGTGGACCTTGCCACCGGAAATGTCCTGTATGGGGCCGCCGTTTCCCTGGCAGCGGGCCCTGGAGGTACGCCGGGATTAGGGACCCGGGTGACAAACCAGGAAGGTGAATTCCTTTTTCGCCGTGTTCCACCCGGGGCCTACCACCTCAAGGTGACCCTCCTGGGCTACGGCACACTTTGGGATACCCTCACGGTCGAGGGGCAGACCGATTTACAGGTGGTCCTGACCCTCTCCGTCTCCCCTGTTGAGCTGGACCCGATTGAGGTGGTGGCTCACCGGAAGCTTCGGGGTATCGAGGCTGAGTTCGAACAGCGACGCCTGCGGGGCATGGGGACGTATTTCACCCGGGAGGACATTGAAGCCCGAAGCCCCTATGTCATTACCGATCTCTTACGAACCGTTCCGGGGGTCAGGGTCATCCCCGCGGGTCAATTTGGGGAACAGGCCATCCGACTCCGAGGGAACTGCAAACCGGAGATTATCGTGGACGGTATTCGGACTTCCATCGATACCGATGTCGATTTTGTCCTTCCCTCCAGGGATGTAGAGGCGGTGGAGGTCTACAAAGGGGCCCAACTTCCGATCCAGTTCGGACCCACCCCGTGCGGAGCCATCGTCTTCTGGACCCGACGGGGGGAGAATACCGGGGGCCACGGATTCACATGGAAGCGGGTCGGAATCGCCACAGGGTTCATCCTCCTGGTCCTTTTCGGAGTCCGCTGAACGGGGGAAGCAGCCTGGGTTGTCCGAAGGGACTCAGGCGTCGCCCGTCCCAGCTCTGCCTTTATCCCTCACCGCAAATGGGCATCAAGAGGACAATGGAGGCGAACACGCTTTGGTGGCGGTGGCGGTGACGCGGGCGGTGGATGGGCGGTGGGGGAGGACCCTGGCCTTTCCCAAGCGGTCCAGGCACTTCGGGCCCAAGAGCCCTTGGCCTCCCATTCCAGGGGCATCCGACCTCTCCAGTATGCATGGTGTGATAGCCAGGATCGGGCGTACCTTCAGAAAGGCTCTGCCCCACAATCTGGAGTGTCGCCATGCCTTTGTCCCTCAAGGACGCTCGGGCTCTTGGTCTGGACGTGGGTGCGGTCTCCGTTTCGGTTGTGGAGATCGACTCCGATGGGGCAATCCTGCGCTCGTTCTATGAGCTGCACCAGGGGGATATCGAAGGCACCTTGGCCGGTATTCTGGAGAGGGTCAACCTGGAGGAGATCGGTGTGCTGGGGGCCACCACATCGGCTCCCGACTTCGTTCAAGCGGACTACCGCTATGACAACCAGCTCTGCCTCATCTCGGCCGCGGAGCGTTTCCACCCCGGAGCCCGATCCATCCTGGTGGTGGGAGGTGAGCGCTTCGGCCTGCTGCGTTTCGACGGATCTGGCCGATACCTGAGCTTCAAGTCCAATCCCCTTTGCGCCGCAGGAACCGGTGGTTTCCTCGATCAGCAGGCCAGACGTCTCAACCTGGATTCTGCACGGGAGCTGGCTGCCCTGGCCCTGGCGAACGAGGTGACCCCTCCGAAAATCGCTTCCCGCTGCGCCGTCTTCGCGAAGACCGATCTGGTCCACGCCCAGCAGGAGGGGCATACCCTTGAGGCCATCTGCGACGGCCTCTGTCTCGGAGTGGCGAAGAACATCGTGGACACCCTTTTCAAGGGGGAGGTGATCCACGAACCGATCCTCTTCATGGGGGGCGTGGCTCGAAACGAGGCCGTTGTCCGTCACCTTCGGGGCCTTCTCAAACAGGAGATGGTGGTGGACGGGGGACTGCCGCATGGTGCCGCAGGCGCCGCGTTGAAAGCCCTCCACCAAAGCAGGATCGCCGAACCCGAACCGGCGTCTTCCATCTCCCCCACCACGATTCCGGAGATCATCCGCCGAAGACCCACGACCAAAACATACGAGTTCGAACCCTTGGAGCTCCGGCTATCGGACTACCCGGACTTCGACTCCCTGGAAAAGTCCCTCTTCCGGGGCCGGGTGGTGAAACACTCCCATCCCCTGGAAGTGGACCTCTACCGGGAGTTGACGCCAAACGAACCTCAGCCGGTCTACCTGGGGATCGACGTGGGTTCCACCAGCACAAAAGGGGTGGTGACGGACCTGGACGGAGAGGCTTTAGCCGGTTTCTATACGGCCACGGCCGGGAGGCCCCTGGCGGCGGCGCAGCTCATACTGGAAGCGGTCTCGGACTGGGAGATCCGGAAGGGGTTGGATCTTCGCTTCATGGGCGCTGCAACCACCGGAGCAGGCCGGAAGTTCATCGGCAGGATCCTGAACGCCGACCTGATCCTGGACGAGATCACGGCCCACGCCCGGGCCGCCGTGGAGCTCCACCCCGACGTGGACACGATTCTGGAGATCGGAGGGCAGGACTCGAAGTTCACAACGCTCCGCGATGGGCGGGTCACCCTTTCGGTGATGAACAACGTCTGCGCCGCCGGCACCGGCAGCTTCATCGAGGAGCAGGCACGGAGGCTCGACGTCTCCCTTCCTGAATACGGCCACCGCACAGAGGGATGTGCGTCACCCCTCGCCAGCGAACGGTGTACCGTTTTCATGGAGCGGGACCTCAACCATTATTTGAGCGAGGGCTATGCCGGCGAGGAGGTACTGGCGGCGGTACTTCACTCGGTGCGGGAGAACTACCTGAACAAGGTGGCTGTGGGCTCTGCCATTGGAGATCGGGTGGTCTTCCAGGGAGCCACCGCCCGGAACAAGGCCCTGGTGGCGGCCTTCGAGCAGAAGCTGGAAAAGCCGATTCTGGTCTCCCCCTACTGTCACCTTACCGGCGCCCTGGGGGCTGCCCTCACATTGAGGGACGAGGGTGTGGAGGCCTCCACTTTCCGGGGGATCGGACTCCATCGCCAGCGTATCTCCATCCGCTCCGAGACCTGCGAGCTGTGCACCAATCACTGCAAGCTGAGCGTCGCTGAGCTCCAGGGGGACACGGTGGCCTATGGCTTCTTGTGTGGGCGGGACTACCACACTCGGAAGCGCGTCCAGGCAAACACCTCGGGCTTCGATCTCATGAAGACGCGGAGGCGACTTGTTCGCGAGGTCCGCCGTGAGCGGGGGGCCCGTGAACCGGTCCGGACTCTGAAGTTGCCCATGCTGGAACGAACACCCGCGACGGGCCTCGAGACGGACAAACCCGACTTCACGATCGGCATCCCGGCCGCACTACACCTCTACGAGGATCTCTCCTTCTGGAAGGCCTTCTTCCGTCGCTTGGGGCTCCGAACCGTGACCAGCGAGGGATACCCCGACGCGGTGAAGCATGGAAGGCTTTTGGCCGGGGCCGAGTTCTGCGCTCCCCTCACGGCCCTCCACGGGCACATCAGGCACCTTCTGGACCGCTCGGACGTGGTCTTCCTACCCTTCTACCTTGAGAAGAAGGACCCGGGGACCGAGGGACGACGACAGTACTGCTACTACACCCAGTTCGCCCCCAGCCTGGGTGCCGCGGTGGGAGATTCGGAGGATGGGGAGAGGATCCTCACGCCCCTCGTCCACTCGCTCTACAACACCCTCTTCACCAAGGCCGAACTCTACCGGACCCTCCGTCCAGTCGTTCCGGGTGGCATCTCCTTCTTCGATGTTTCCGCCGCCTATGACGAGGCAATCGAGGCACAAGAGGAAGGAAAGGAGCGGCTACGGGAGGTGTACTGCCAGGAGGCGGGAGGGCGGGAGTCATCCTCTGATGGTAAACTTCACGTGGTCCTCCTGGGCCGACCCTACACCATCCTGTCCAAGTGGATGAACAAGAGGATTCCTCAGATCTTGGGATCGCTTGGGATCCCGGTCTTCTACCAGGACATGCTCTCCTACACCAGAGAGGACGTGGCGGCTTTGCGGCCCCTCCTGGAGGAGTTGCATTGGAACTACGCGGCGAAGATCCTGGAAGCCGCCGAGGTGGTAGCCCGAACGCCTGGGGCGTATCCGATCCTCATGACCTCCTTCAAGTGCTCTCCCGACTCCTTCCTGATCGACTACTTCCGCAAGGTCCTGGAGTCCCGCGGTAAGCCTCATTTGATCCTGGAGTTGGACGAACACGATTCCCGTTTGGGATATGAGACCCGGATCGAGGCAGCGGTGCGCTCCTTCCAGAACCACTATGCAGGTGCCTCCGGGGGATTGCCGGAAGAGGGTGATGCGGGGATGGAGGCGGGTGCAGAGGAGGGCGTCGGGGGCCCCGTCGATTCGTTGGTGGCATCGACCCAGGCAGCGTGGAAACGGGTGAGGGCCGCTCTGACCCCGGAGGACCGGGCAGCTTCTGAGCTCCTTGGGAGAGTGGCGGTGGCGCCGGAGATCTTCACCGTTCCATCCCAGCCCGTGGACCTCGCCGGGAAGACCATCCTCTTCCCCAACTGGGATTCGCTGAGTTTTCGCCTCATCGTGGCGGCGCTCCGGAAAAGGGGGATGGACGCCCGGCTTCTGGAGGGTACCGAGAGCTCCATTCGTCGCAGCCTTCGGCACAACTCCGGCCAGTGCACGCCGCTGAACATCGTCGCCCAGAATTTCATGGACTACGTCCGAGTGCACGATCTGGATCCGGCCGAGTCGGTGCTTTGGACAGCGGCCTCCTCAGTCGCCTGCAACATCCGCCTCTATCCCCACCACATCCGGACGATCCTCGAGGCCCACGGGAGGGGCTTCGAGCGTTCGGAGGTCTACGTGGGTGCGATGTCGTTCCAGGATATCGCGGCCACCCTGCCCTTCGATGCCTATCTCGGATACATGTTCGGTGGCTTCCTTCGGAGGATGGGGTGCAGGATTCGTCCGTACGAGAAACGCCGGGGAGAGACGGACCGGGTCATTCAGAAGGGAATCGGGGAATTGGCGGAGGCCTTCGAGGGGGATCGCCCCAAAGAGGAAGCGCTGGCCCGGGTGGTGTCCCGTTTCGATGCCATCGAATGCGTGGAGGGGGAACCTCGCCCTGAGGTGGCGGTCTTCGGCGACCTTTACTCCAGGGACAACGAAGTACTGAACCAAGACCTGATCCACTTCATCGAAGCCCACGGCGGGGAAGTGATCACCACCCCTTACACCTCCTACGTGAAGATGGTGGTCCGCCCCTACTACTGGAAATGGTTCCTGGAAGGCAGGTACAGGAACGTGCTATCCACGGGAGCCCTGATGGCTGCGGTCGGGCCTCTGGAGCGGAAGTACTTCGGCTACTTCGAGCAGGTTCTGGGGGGAGCGGAGCCCCCCTACGACGCTTCCGCGCAGGAGATCTTAGGGGGATACAATGTCAGGGTGGAGCACACCGGCGAGTCTATG
>CBDUAX010000090.1:0-11280 GCA_965365235.1 uncultured bacterium | reverse complement strand
ATTCGTCTTAGAGCCGTGGTGATGGGGACGTAGATCTCCAGGTCCCGATTCATGCCATGTGGGTCCGGGCCTACGAGCTCCAGAATCCCAATGACCCGGAAGGGTATGTTGCTGATCCGAATCTGCTGGTCGATGGGATCGGAATCGGGGAAGAGTTCGTCCACCACGGCCTGCCCAATGAGAGCCACCCTGGCCGATGACTCCATGTCGTCGGCATTGAAGAAACGGCCGCGCACGACCCCTCGGTTCCAGACAACCTGGGCTGCAGGGGAATGGCCGAGAACCCTGAGGTTGGCGCTCCGATCCCGGTATTTCACTTCCCTGGCCGGCATCATCTGCATGGGGTCCCAAGCCGTAACCCCGGGAACCTCTTCGGAGAGGCTCTCCAGGTCGGCGACGGTGAGGGTGGTCACAAGCCCCTCGGGCTGGGGACCACCCATCATTCTCGTGCCCCCCGCGTTGACCATGATGCTGGAGGCGTCGAAAACCTTCTCGATGTTCGCCAGGACGCGTTCCTGAGTCCCCTTCCCGATGGCGAAGATCACGGTCAACGCCGAAATCCCTACCAGGATCCCTAGCATCATGAAGAAGGTCCGGAGCTTGTGTCGGCCCATGACGCGGAATGCGCTACGAACGATCCTCCGGCGTCTCATTCCCGGAGGTCCTCTTGGTCCGGGTGAGCTGATGCCTCCCGGGGTTCCCCCGCGGAGCTGGGCGGGTCAACCACCGGGGCGTCCTCCATCACGTGTCCGTCCGACAAGCGGATGATCCGTTTGGCATGCCGTGCAAGCCCTTCATCATGGGTCACCAGCACGACGGTTTTTCCCTGCTGGTTGAGGCGCTGAAAGATCCCGATGACTTCCCTTCCGGAACCGGTATCGAGGTTTCCGGTCGGCTCGTCGGCGAAGATGATGTCAGGCTCGTTCACCAGGGCCCGGGCGATGGCCACGCGCTGCTGCTCACCTCCGGAAAGCTCGGATGGGAAGTGGGTCATCCGGTCCTCCAGACCCACGGCTGCGAGGGCCCGGATCGCCAGATCTCGGAACTCGGTCCGATCAGAATAGATCAGCGGAAGTTCGACGTTCTCCACGGCCGATGTGCGGGGAAGGAGGTGAAAGGATTGAAAGACAAACCCAATGCGCTCATTTCTGATCTTCGCCAGCTCGTCGATGCCAAAGCCAGACACCTCCCGGTCATCGAACCGATACGATCCTGCAGTAGGCTGATCCAGGAGACCCATGATGTTCATGAGAGTGGATTTGCCTGACCCCGAGGCGCCGAGGATTCCTACGAACTCGCCGGCGTCGATTGAGAGATCGATCCCGTCCAGAGCACGGACCTGGGCGTCTGCGCTGGTACGATACGTCTTCTCTATCCCCCGAAGCCTGATCATCTCTCCTCGATCAGGACCGTGTCCCCCTCATCCAGTCCGCTCATGATTTCCGTGAAGCTGTCGTCCCTCCAACCGACCTGGACTTCCCGCTCCTCAACCTGGCCGTCTGCCAGAACATTCACGACATAGCGCCCCTGGGACCTTCGCAGGGCTTCCCGGGGCACCGCCAGCACGTCGTTCCGGGTTTCCAGAAAGATGGTGACGTTGGCCGTCATTTCAGGACGAAGGGTTTTTCCCCGCCGGTCATCGATGCTGATGATCGTGATGTAGTTCACAACCGTGTTGTCGATGACCGCATCGGGATGGACCGACTGGACGGATCCCTGGAAGTCGCTCTCCGGATAGGTATCGACTCTGAAGACTGCTGTTTGTCCTTCTACGACCCGGCCGATGTCGGTCTCATCCACGTAGGCCCACAACTCCAGGCGGTCGAGATCGATGATGGTTACGAAGGTGGGCGTGGTAAAGCTGGCTGCCACCGTCTCACCTTCTTGCGTAGAGACCGATGCCACGACCCCCGAGATGGGGGCCTCGATCCGGGAGTAGCCAAGCTGGGTTCTGGCGAAGGCCAGGTTGGCTTCAGCTTCCCGAACGCGAAGCTCCGCCACTCGCTGGTTGTTCTGTGCCATCTCCAGCTCAGTAGGGGGAATAATACCCGATTCCTGCAAATCCATCGCCCGCCTCAGGTCGCTCTGGGCCTGTTCCAGCTGAGCCCTGAACATGTTCAGCGTCGCGGAGGCCTGGTCGAACCGGGCTCGGAGTTCCGTGGCATCCAACTCCGCCAGAAGGTCACCCTGAGACACCTGGTCACCCACCTTGGAATACAGGCGCCGGACCACGCCTGAGATGCGTGAGCCCACCCTCACCTCGGCGCCGACCATAGGCTTGATGATCCCCGTAGCCTGAACCGAAGCACTGATGTTCCTTCGCGTTACGGACACTTCGCGGTAGTCGCCGGAAGTCACATCCGCAGATCTCTCGTCGGTGGCACGGCCCAGAACCCATCCGAGACCCGCCACCGCGACGAGGACTGCTCCACCAAGAAGTCTGCTCTTCATCGGTTCGCCCGTTGAAGGCTTCCCACCAAAATTGCTCGCCCAAGGAAGGTAAGATACTTTCGCCCCATGGCGATACACCCTCCGGTGCTCATCAACATCGCCCTCGCCTTCGGGGCCCTTGGGCTATATATCGTCGGAAGCCGACGGTTCTACCAGGGTCGGCACCCCTTTCTCGTCTTCCTGCTGACGGCCGTATTGGTCGACGCCGTGACGGCAATTCTGGCCTCTTTCGGCATCACTCCAACCACAGAAATTCCGGGCTCCGATTTCGTGCCATGGGGAAGCATGCTGTTCCTGACCCACATGGTCCTGGCCAGCATCGGGTTCTTTGGCTTCATCGCCGTGATGGTGACCCTGATTTTCAAAGGCACCCGTCATCCCTATCCAAGACTGAGGGTTTTTCAATACAAGGTCCTCCTCCCCATTTGGATCCTGGGCGAAGGGATCGCATTGATCAACTCACTGGTGAAGGTCTTCTTTCGGTTCCGGCTTTACGACCACATCTGAGGAGATACGGTGCGACATCTTCCAAGCCGCCGTCTTTGTCTGTGGGCTCTGGTCCCCTTCCTTTTCCCCACCTCCGGGATCGAGGCTCAAACCCGGACCCTCCCCAGGTATGAGATCGAGTTTGAAGGCGGACCCGTCTGGCAGAGCCGCAACGACGTCCAGATCCCCAACGACCAGTCAGGCACCCGATTCTCTCTGGCCGACCTGGCCGGAAAAGGACCCTGGCCCGCCGGTCGGGTCTATCTGACCTGGAATCTCAATGAGCGCCACGGCCTCCGATTGTTGCTGGCACCCTTTTCTCTGACAGAAACGGGATCCGTGAATGAGCCCGTTTCCTTTGCTGGAGAAGTGTTCCAGCCCGGATCTCCGGTGGAGGCCACCTATAAGTTCAACTCGTGGCGGCTCAGCTACCGGTACCGGTTTCTACGCCGTGACGATATCGACCTGTGGGTCGGCTTCTCGGCCAAGCTCCGGGACGCCAAGATCGAACTGCTTCAGGGAAGTACAGGCAGCAAAGACACAGATCTTGGTTTCGTGCCCCTCCTCCACCTGGCTGCCGATTGGCGGCTGACAAGCGCCGGCCATCTCCTCTTCGACTTCGACGGTCTGGCCGGAGGACCGGGCAGGGCTTTCGATTCCTCTCTCAAGTTCGGCTATGACCTGGGAGACCGGTGGCGGCTCACGATCGGGTACCGGACCCTGGAGGGCGGTGCCGATGTGGCGTCGGTCTATAACTTTGCTTGGCTCCACTACGGCGCCACCTCCATCGTCGTGCGCTTCTGAAGCTTTCGAGTCGATAAAAAGAGCCTTCCGGGCCATTCCACCCGGCGCCCGATCACCTCGAAGCCTGGCCTAAGGTCCGGGCCATTTTTCGTAGACCCACCCTCCTGAGTTGGCCTTCCGGCACCGACCCCCCCTCCGATAACCCCAACCGCAGGCATCTCACCGAACTGGGCCACATGCCCAGCAAGCACCTGGTGGAGCTCGGCCAACTGGGAGATTGGCTTTGCCCGGAAGGTTCGGACGGTGCCATCATCCGGGAGTTCCAGGGGCGAGACCCGACTCCCGATATTCAGGGAGAGCAGGTCATAGGTGAGAACGCCTCCCGAATCCAGAACCACTCGCTTCTCCACCCTGTCGATCTCGACGACTCTACCGGCGACAAACTCGGCACCGAATCGAGAGGCCAGCTTCGCGACGTCGATCTGGTCCTCAGAAGGATCGTACCGACCCGAGAGCATTCCAGTGGCCAGACCTGAATACCAGAAGGTGCCAGGATCGACGAGAATCAACCGGACTCCCCGTGAGGTGAAGGCTCGGGCATGGGCAACGATGTGAAGGTGGGCATGCCCGGCCCCGACAAGGACCACGGTCTGATTCATTCTTGTCTTCCTGGTTGTTGGGGCATGGGTGAAAAGGTACCGATACGACGAGAGAAAAGGGAAACACCGTGTCGCCGAAGGACCCGCCGAAAATCCCTGCTCCCTTGGGTCCCCTGCCCCTCGTTGCTCATACCCAATTCGCCGCCCACATTTCCGGTAGCCTCCTGAAACTCAGAGCCCCCATCGCTCCGATCCTTAACCGCTCAAATCTCAACTGAACGTGTGGTACCAACCCCTCCTGGACCGGAATCTCCTGCCCGACGACCTGATACGTCGGGGGATTCGACGTCGCTGCGCTTTGCAGCTCCAGCGGCAGCGTCACACGAACGACCGCCCCGCCTTCCTCAGAGAACTTCGGGCCGGACCCATCGCCCTTCATCCGGATCGGCCGAACGAGCAGCATTACGAGATACCACCGGAGTTTTTCGCACAGATCCTCGGACCCTGGCGGAAGTACAGCTGTGGGTTGTGGGAGGAAGGGGTGACGTCCCTTCCTGAGGCGGAGGAACGCATGCTCGCACTGACCTGCACGCGAGGGGGGCTGGGCGAAGATCAACGAATCCTGGACCTGGGTTGCGGTTGGGGATCCTTCTCCCTCTTTGCCGCCGAGCGCTATCCGGAGGCCTCTTTCCTCGCCGTCTCCAACAGCGAGCGTCAGGGAGACTTCATTCGGGACGAGGCCAGGAGGCGAGGGCTGACGAACCTGGAGGTGCAAACGGCCGACGTGAACGACTTCCGGCCCGAAGGCCGTTTCGATCGCGTCGTCAGCATAGAAATGTTCGAGCACCTGAAAAACTACGGGGAAATGCTGGCACGGATCGCAGAATGGCTCCGGCCCGACGGACGCCTTTTCGTGCACATGTTCGTACACAGGGAGTTCGCCTACCACTTTGAGAGCGACGGCCCCGACGATTGGATGGGGCGTCACTTTTTCACCGGCGGCACCATGCCGGCCCACGATCTCTTACACGACTTCGATGCGGATCTGGGAGTGATTCAGATGTGGGAGGTACCAGGGAAACACTATCGCGATACGTGCGAAGCCTGGCTCCGTAACATGGATACCCATAGGGACGACATTTGGCCGATTCTCGCTGCCACCTACGGGGCCGCTCATGCGAAAAAGTGGTGGGTGCGCTGGAGGGTCTTTTTCATGGCCTGTTCGGAGCTTTTTGCCTTTGGGGGTGGGAAGGAGTGGTTCGTAGGCCACTACCTACTCGGGAGGGCAGGCGAGTCCAGGCCCTCTGCCAGCGGGACCGAGTAGCTCCCGATCGCCGATTCCGAAGCTAGCCGGCCTCCTCCGGCTGGTGCCCCAGAAAAAGTCTCCCGCCACCAAACTCCACCCCTCCTTCCTCGAGGCGAAGATCCGTACAAGCCAGATGCGCCTATGGGTCTTGCCTTGCCACGGGTTGGGGCCGGCCCCACCGTAACCGCTCTCGGGATTTTGTCCCCTACCGGAGGCTTCAGTCATGGCGTTTCCAAGGACTGTTCAGGTTCTCGCCACACGATTCCTCGTTCTGGTTTCGATCTTCCAACCCTTTGTTCCGGTCCTGAGGGCGCAAGAGGAAAACCAGATCGTCGATCCGTCGTTCTTCGACGGCCTGCGTTACCGGATGGTGGGCCCTTTCCGGGGGGGGCGTGTCACCGCCGTGACGGGAATCGCCGAGGAACCCCACACCTTCTTCATGGGAGGGACCGGAGGAGGGATCTGGAAGACCGAAGACGCCGGGCATCACTGGGTTCCCATCGCCGATGACGACCTCACCAACGGAAACATCGGTGCCTTGGATGTGGCCGACTCCGATCCGAACGTCATCTACGCCGGGACCGGTTCGGCTTGTATCAGAGGGAATGTCTCGGTGGGAACCGGGGTCTGGAAATCCACCGACGGGGGGGACACATGGGGTTTCATCGGACTCCCGGAATCAGGGGCCATCGGGTCCATGGCCGTCCATCCCAAAGATCCGGACCTGGTGTACGTCGCGGCCCTGGGCCACCCCTTCGGCAAGAACCGTGAGCGGGGCGTCTATCGATCCGCAGATGGGGGCGCGACCTGGGAGAACGTTCTCTTTCTCAACGACAGTACCGGCGCCGTTTCCCTGGCCATGGATCCCTCGAATCCCCGGGTGATCTACGCAGGAATGTGGAGGGCCGAACGCAAACCTTGGACCCTCATTTCTGGGGGCCCTGAAGGGGGGGTATACAAAACGACGGATGGCGGCGACAGTTGGGAGAAGCTGGGAGGCGGCCTGCCTGACGGGATCGTGGGGAAGGTGACGGTGAGTATTTCCCGGACCAACCCCAACCGGGTCTTCGCCATGGTGGACGCCGAGCCGGGCCATGGCCTCTACCGATCCGACGACGCCGGCCACCCCTGGACCTTTCTGAACGGCGAGGGGCGACTCGCGGGTCGGGCCTTCTACTACCACCACGTCTTCGCCGATCCGGGTGACGAGAACACCGTCTATGTGATGAACACCCGACTCTTCCGCTCCATCGACGGAGGTCGGACCTTCGAGCTCATTCCCGTTCACCACGGTGACCTCCACGATATGTGGATCAACCCCACCAACCCGGAGATCTTCGTCATCGGCGATGACGGGGGTGCTGAGGTGACCGTAACTCACGGCCGAACCTTCTCGGGGGTCTACAACCAACCCACCGCCGAGATCTACGATGTCATGGTGGACAACGGGTACCCCTACCGGATCTACGGATCCCAGCAGGACAATACCACCATCAGCGTTCTGGCCCACCGGACGAACAACAGCCTCAGGCCACAGGAGCAATGGCAGTACGCCGCCGGGTGCGAGGTGGGTCCCATCGCCTTCGATCCGGACAACCCCGATGTGATCTGGAGCGGGTGTTACGGAGGCGTGATCAACCGGATGGTGGTCTCCACGGATGTAAGAAGGAATATGAACCTCTACCCAGAGGCTCAAAACCGGCCGCCCAATGAGCTGCGGAATCGCTTCCAATGGGTGGCTCCCATCGTTTTGGATCCGTTGGATCCCTCCACGGTCTACCACGCCTCCCAGTTCGTGAATCGAACCCGGGACGGCGGATTCACCTGGGAGACCATCTCACCCGACCTGACGACCAACACTCCGGAGCACCAGGAATTTCCCGGTGTCCCAATTCACAGCGATCACACCGGCGTAGAGGTATTCAACACCATCTTCTCTCTGGCCCCATCTCCCCACGAAGCCGGAACCATCTGGGTCGGCTCCGACGATGGACGGGTCCATATCACCCGGGACGACGGAGTAAGCTGGATCGACGTCACCCCCCCGGACATGCCTCGCTTCGCCACGGTAAACCGGATCGAGCTCTCGCCCCATGAACCCGGGCGGGCCTATCTGGCGGTCCAGCGCTACCGGATGGACGATTGGCGGCCCTACATCTTTCGCACCCGGGACTACGGTGAGTCGTGGGAGCTGCTCACGGACGGTTCGAACGGGATCCCTGCCGACCACTGGGTGAGGGTCGTACGGGAGGACCGGGAGATTCCCGGGCTTCTCTTTGCCGGCACGGAGTTCGGGGTGTTCGTTTCCTTCGACGACGGCGCTCATTGGCAGCCCTTGCAGATGAACCTTCCCATCACGCCGGTGACCGACCTCAAGGTGCACCGAGGAGATGTCGTGCTCTCCACCCAGGGACGTTCCTTCTGGGTTCTGGACGACATCAATCCCTTGAGGGAGCTGGCCCTGGACATCGAGGGGGGCCTCGATCTGACAGCGGGGTCCATGCCTCAGGACGTGGCTTCCCGGGTTCGGCTCTTTCCGCCCAGGGCCGCCCTGAGAGGAAGAGCCGCCCCTCCGCTGTCGGAAGTGGACCTGGCCCTTCCAGACCCCCTGCCCCAGGGAGCCCTTCTGAGCTATGCTGTCACCGGTCCTGTTGAAAAGCTGGAGTTGACGGTTTCTGATGCCCAGGGCCGGGTCGCTGCCCGTTGGAGCGAAGGTCGTGTTCTCTCGCCGGATCCGGGCTTCCACCGACTGGCGTGGCCAATTCGCTACCAGGAAACAGGCGGAATCAAAGCTCCTCCGGGACAGTACACGGTTCGGATCAACTGGGAGGGAGGATCGGAGGAGCAACCGTTGGAGGTTCTGCCGGACCCCAAGAACCCTGAGGTCACAGCCGAAGACTACCGGATGCAGTTCAGGGTGAGTATGGAGGTCCAGGAGACGGTCTCGAGCCTCCGGGATGCGGTGGCCCAGCTGGGGAACATCCGGGGTCAGGCTCGTGAGATTCTGGACCGGGCCCGGGAAGCCCAGCGGGAGCTGGGGAGCCTCGAAGCTCTGACCGACACCATGGTTGAGCGGTTCTCGGCCCTGGAGGCCATCCTGACATCCACCGACGACCCCACGATCCCCACAGGTCAGACCCGGCCAAGAGGAGGAGGACTGGTCCGGGACTACGGAACCCTCCTCAACCATCTCAACAGCGGAGGCGGCTATGGGGCCGGTGGGACCGAGGGCCGGCCCACATCAGGGGTCATGGAACGGAAGGAGGATCTCGATTCTCTCTGGGCAGAGATCCGACCTCGTATGGAGAACGCTTTGCAGGAGGAGGTAGCCCGGTTCAACGCCGAAGTTGAACGATTGGGTTTATCCGGAATCATCGCGGGCGGCGGGGACCCGTCACCCACATCGTCCCAGGGCTGAAGCCTGCCTCCGGGCTTTCGCCTCCTAACGCCCGCCCCTCCCCAGGAGGGCCTCCAGCTCCACCAGGGGAGGGGCGTCCATCAGAGCTTCCACCTCGTCGATCTCGATGGGGATGAAACGGGTGAGCCATTCGTGGCCATCTTCCGTCACCAGGACGTCGTCCTCGAAGGCCACCCGAGTCCCATCGACAATGGCCCCCTGCTCGATGGCCAGGACCATCCCTGGCTCCAGGGGTGCCAGATAGTCGCCGTGTTCGTGGACCTCCATCCCGATGAAGTGCCCGATCCCATACGTGTAGCTCTCGTCCCATCCCCCGGCTTCCCGGAGCATGGCTACCGCCAGATCGTGAAGTTCCTGCCAGGTGACCCCCGGCCGGACGCGGTCGATGACGGCCTTCTGAACGTTCAAGACGACCTGGTAGATCCGGCCTTGCTCCGGAGTGAACCGCCCGTCAGCCGGGACAGTCCGTTGTACGTCGGCTGAGTAGTGGTTGAATTCGGCCCCCGTATCGAAATGCACCAGCATCCCGGGGCGGATCCGGGCGTCGCCCTTTCGCGCAGCCTCCTCCTCTCTGGTGCTCTCCCATCTCAGCGGTGCATCGAGGCCGCTGGCCAGGGCCACACCGGTATGAAAGCCGAGTCCTGCCCCGTGAAGCCGGTATATGTAATCCACGGTCTGCATCACTTCGAGGGTCGTGAGGCCAGGACGGGCAGCCTTCATGCCCTCCATCAGGCCCTTCCCCGTGATCTCCACAGCCTTCCGCAGGTTCCTCATGGCGAAGTCATCGAGGACCATTCGCATGGGATCCAACAGATCGCCGGCATCCCTGAATTCCAACTCCGACGTTGCCTCCTTCAGCCGCGAAATAAAGGCCAGGCGAGGGTTGGAGGGTTCATTCAGGTTCGTGAAGCGGGGATAGTTCAGGTAGAGGATTTTCTGATTCGAGCCCCACCCTTTTGCCATATCCGAAGCCACGGCTTTGAAGCGCAATTGGGTGATTCTGAGGTTTCGGTAGTCGGTGAGAGCGCTGCTCAGGTGCTCCAGGAACCGGTCCCGGGGAAAGACGTGCTGGATGCCCGAGAGGCGTCGCATCTCGTCGGGATCGTCGTCCGTGTAGAGGATCTCTCTGTAGGTGTCACCGTTCGGGTTCAGGACGAGATATGCGCCCCTGGGGTCCGAATCGTAGATCCCGGTGAGGAAGACGAAGTCGTGATTCTCGGTATCGGGCACGTAGAACTCATAGAGATTCGGCTGGGAACGGTCCGCGCTGGTGATGATGGCGAGCCCCCCTCCCATCCGATCCAAGAAGTGCGCCCTTCGTGCCACCGACGCTTCCCGATGGCCCTCACGGAACTCCAGGGATCCAAGGGAGGTCTGGGCCTGTGCTTCGAGAGGAGCTGCCGAGAGAAGGGCGGATGCAGCCAGTAGAGAAGAAAAGAGGAGCGTCCGGGACCTGGTGGACGAGCCGGGCAGGTTGTAGCTCTGAGTCACTCTGTTCATGAGACGTACGGGGGTATGAGGGAGTCGGGGATGATGGGGATCTGGCCGGCGGGCCAGGGAATTCCGGCCTCCGAAAAAGCCCGCCGGAGCCCCGGCAGGCCCTCTTCGATGAGAACCCGCAGGTCGCTGATGAGCCGGGCCATGTCTCCATGGGCTCGCCGGGTCAACCGTCGTTGATCCTCCGTCGGCGGTCCGGTCCAGGCCTCGGTTGTGTTGTAGAGGCGTCTCACCAGTGTACGGAGGGGAAGCAGGGTTTCCTGTTGGGCGACTCCGCCAATCCCGGGGCCAGAGAGGAGCACCCGGAGGCGCCGGGCCTCCGCCTGAACGGCCCGTGCACGCTCGCCCGTCTCTTGAGAAAGGTCGGCACCCTCGGAGAGGGCCTCGAGGACGAAGTGTGCTTGGGCGACCACAGTGTCGACAGCGGATCCCAAAGCGGCCGCTGCCCCTACGAGGTCGGCCTGAAGGGCCAGGATCTTATCCAGGGCCCTGCGGGCTTCTTTGTCGATGTCCAGGGCCGGATCCATTCGGACAAGCAACGATCTCGAATGGTCCCGATCCCCAACCCTCAAGCGAATCTGATAGGTGCCCGGGAGAACGAATCGCCCCCTCTCCCGGGAGGAGGGCTTCCCGTCGGGTCCGAGAGGCGCCTCTGCACGTCTTCCAGGGGGATTCTGGTGCGGGGCAGCGCCTCATATCCCGCCTCACGCCGGAACGATGGGAGCTCGTGATGGCTCTGTTCCCCGCGCACGGTGAAAGCGCGTCCCGTGAGGTACTCG
>CBDUAX010000089.1:0-11348 GCA_965365235.1 uncultured bacterium | reverse complement strand
TACCCATGTCGAAGATGTCGAGTGTGATACTCGAAAGGAGATCCCCTCCTAGCTCATACCGGACGTGGACCAGCTTCCGAAAACCGTACGCCAGGTACCTTGGCGCGGCGCCGTCGATGTACTCGTACAGGATATCAGGGGGGTACGCGGTGGGTCCGTCGCCGATGGTCCACCCTTTCAGTGAGGAGGGCACCGGCAGCAGCTGCGTGAGGTCAATCTCTTCGGGAGCCTGTTCTCCGAGTTCTGGCGCGCAACCGAACAAGAGTGTGAGCGCCACCACGAACCGGAAATGACCTTCAGTCATTGGCCTCTACGCCTCGGTGAAACTAAGCACTTGATGAGCTTCCACGAGCTCCGCCTGTACCCGGCGGCCGAACGGGCACCCCGCATCGCAGTAGCCGGGGCACTGACCGCATGTGGAGGCTGAACAGTTCCGGGGAAGACGGTTGTACAGCTCCATGGAGGCTTTCTCGCGTCCGTAGTACTTGAAGTACATTGCGTACCGCATCACGTCGGCAATCGCTACGTCCTGCGGGCAGTTCAACTCACAAGTACCACAGAACCGACAGTACTTATCGTACATCTCATCGGCATAGCGGCGTAGCATGGCTGTCTCAGCTCCGCTCAGTTGCGAGCCCACCGCATCTGTGTATTCCCGGATCTGATCGAAGTTGGTGATCCCGACGCAAACACTGGCCACATTCGGGTTGGTCAGCGCCCACTTCACGGTGGCCTGGCGGAACGAAAGTCCCCCGGCCTCCAGATCCCTGATCTCGCTCTGTCGGTTACCGGCGTTGACTTTGAACACGACGGTGCCGATCCCTCGATCCGCAGCGCGTTGGAGGATCTGGTCCTGGTCGGGATATGAGATGAAATCGTACTTTGTGAAGAACGCATCGAATCGGCCGTCGTCGATAGCCGCGTTTAGACAGTTCTGCATTCCGCCACTATGGCCACCTAAGGCAAGATGCATCACCTTGCCGGCCTGCCTGGCTTCCTCGAAAGCTTCGAATAGTGAGTCCACGCGAAGGTCGTCTGGTGAGTTTACTCCACCGGTGCGGAAGACCTCCACATGGTCGGTACGAAGACGGCGCAGCTGGGCGTCAATAGAATCCAGAATCCGCTGCTTGGTCGTGCCGGGTTTTACTTCGTCACCAGCACACAATACCAATTGGTCTCGACCACTTCCGATGCTGCTGATTACTTCACCGATCAATTCGTCAGCCCGCCCGTAACCGATATTATCTCCAGTACTGATTGTGTTTATCCCGGCATCCAGGGCGGCCTGAAGCAATGCCGGATTATCGAATCCGGCGCTTCCGAAAGTGATTTCCGAGACTCTCAATCCGGTGTTGCCGAGGAGGCGGTACCGCATCCCGGTACCGGCATCGCTTTCCGGGTGCTTCTCACCGGATGAACCGCACCCCATGGCAAGGCCGGAAGCGGCTGCACCCAGCAGAAGAAACCTGCGGCGGTCGATCTCGGTCCGAATGGGTTCCATGGAAAACCTCCTGATCCTTCCTGGTTTATTGCGAATCTACTCATCTCACGCATAGAGGCGTCAGTTCCACCGGATCTCGACCATGTCACTCTGCCGACCACCACGCCGTTATCCCGTGGATTATGGAAAGCCCGTCGTAGCGGAGACGTCGGGTGGCGTGGGCACAGGAGGGTTGGCCTACGGGATCTCCGAGCATCGGGCATGAAGGGTCATAGGGGTCTCCCGATCCACGGTTCGGCATCAAAGTGTGAGGTCGCACTACAAACCCTTCGGATACCGGTTGAGAGCCGGCCTCTCAACCTCGGGCGCTGAAGCCAGCCACCGCCAGTTTTCGGGCCCAGCCAGGTCGGAAAGGTCAGCCTCGCCGTTGGTTGGCTCGGATCCTTTCCGGACCGGAACCCCGGCGCGTGGCTCATCAAATTCCTGCTACCACTCGCTCGGAGGGTTGAAGGGAAGACCCACGGCAGCGGAGGTGTTGTCGAAGTAGATGACGAGATCATATCGGGCCGGAATACTGACCTGATACAGGTAGGCCCCGGGGTTGGTCGGCATGAAGACTGCGCCGATGGAACGCATCAGGAGGGGCCCGGCAAGCCAGGACGTGGAAGCCGTGCCCATGTCCACATTCCTGGTGTCCAGGACCATCTGCTCCCTCCCGGCGGAGTGGAAGAAGTACTCGTAGCTGTCCCCCGGGGCCGGCCCCACCGTGTGATTTGCGAGCCCGGAATAGGTCCCGCTGCTGGTCTGGGTAACCGCGCGGAAACTACCCTGATAGAAGTCGAAACCAACGATCACCAGATCGTCTGAGTAGTGCTTCCGAAGGTGCCACCCCATGGACGAGCCCCCGGCATAGGAAGGATTGTCTGCGACGTGCCCGTTGTGGGCCCAGAGAACGATCCTGGAATCCGATCCCCCTTCCTCGTGAAGCCAGATCGCGTTCTCCGCCATAAACGCGTCCCTAGCCCCGTACGTCCTTACGGACTGCATGTCCTCGAACTGGAGGACCACCCGTGCGCTGCGGTCCGCCGTGGCGAACTCCGTGGCCGAAGAGGCGGCCACGTACACGTCCTTGTGGGCCAGGAGAGAGTCCCGAACTGCCGTCAGATCCTGCAGACACTCGTCGCGATACGCCTCCGCCTGATCCCCGTAACGGGCCTGGCTCTCTCGGGCCCCGTCCGGCCCGTTGGCATAACGCAGCATGCAAGAGTACTGCTCCGATGCAGCTGCCGCTGCAGGGGGATCCACCGCCGACAGGTATTCGATGACATTGTGGATGGCCATGCCCGGGTACTGCATGTCGAACCCCAGAAAGCTCCCGCCGGGATTTTCATTGTGGGCCCGCATCCACTGGATCATGTCCAGGACCTCCTGGGTGTTCCAGGTCCAGAAATACAGCCCCGAGAGGAGGACCGCGGGATCCCCTTTACCCGTGTGAACGTACTCGTTCAAGCGATTGGCCTCCGGCCAGCTCGCTTCGATGCCGAACAGGTTGAACCCCATCTCCTGGACCAGGAACTCCAGAATCCGGTGCTTCATCAGGAAGAACTCTCGGGTGCCGTGGGTGGCCTCACCCAGAGAGACCACGCTCGCGTCTCCAACCATGTCCCTCAGGAACTGGAGATCCGCGAACCCGTTCCCGGCCTGTGGGGTCGAGAAGGCCTTCCCGTTAACCTGGAGCCAGTTGACGATTTCCGGCTTGACCTCTCCGCTCCCATCGTCGCCCCTGCTGGAGGATGGGGCGCTGGGATCGTCGGAGCAGCCCGCCATCAGGAGGCCGAGTATTCCGAGGGCTCGAATGAACGGTGCGGAAGTCATGGGGCTTGCCCTCCCTTCGGGCCGGGTAGCTGGTCAGTCGACCCCTCGGCCCCGTACAACTGGAGGCTCCTCCGAATCCCATAGAACTGCTGCCGGCTTTAGCCCACGATTTTGCAGGCCTCACACACGTTCCTGAGCACTTGGGCACACTGTCGGAGGCTCAGCCTCCTTCGTCTCATCTTTTACCTCTCGACGGTGGTCCTTTCTCCGCACGTGCTACGTGAGTGACTTCGACATCTCTCAATTCGCCACGGCAAGGGCGTTTGGCCACCGTCCTCTTTTGCGGTCGGCTGTCAGGTGATTACCGGACCAGAACCATTAGTGGTTACCACCGTTGGGAGCCTCTCGTGGCCTTTCGAAGAGCACAACGATTGCTTCAAACGGCTCGAGCACAATGTTGTCGTCAATCCAGACGTCAGCGATGGTGGGTTCGTTGCTGCTGAATATCTGCTTCGCATACCTCATGCCGAAGTAGTCGGAGAGCTTGAGGGTTTTCTGCCCGCTCACGACAGGCAGTCCGGAGCCAAAGTTGATCAGTACCCCGGCCTGAACATCACCCTCTGGTGGTGTCCGGAGGTATACCATGAGGTCGGGGTCCGAGGTCGGAATCAGCGTCATTTCTGCTGATCCAAAGATGCCGATGTACTTGTTGCGCATGTCAATCAGCCTCTTATGGAACCTCAGGAGCGAGTCATCATCACCGCGCTGGTCGCGAACATTGCGGAACACATAGTCATGGCTTACTGGCAGCCACGGCATCGCGTCGCTGAACCCGGCATAGTCTCGCTCGTTCCACTGCATCGGAGAGCGGGCCCAGTCGCGTCCGAGGACATCTCTCATCACATAATCAGGAAAAAGCTCGGGGTCGTCGTAGGATGGACTCTCCATGCCAATCTCATTCCCGTAGTACATGACGGGAATCGAAACTTCCGTATAGGCATAGGTTTGGAATGCTCGGAACAGGCCAGCTTCTGGGAGTCCGGGCGCTGTCATACTCTGGAAGTACGAGAGTGCGCGCTCGTGGTCGTGATTTGATGCCTCGATAACAACATGCGGATCTCCGGGAATCGAGATCAGGGCCTGCTCGTGCAAGTACTTCCAAAGAAACAAGTTATTTCCAGAGGCCATCCAATCTCGGTAATACGTTGAGAAGAAGTCCCACATGACCACATTTGGCGCGACTTGGTTTGCACCATAGTAGTCGTATGTCATCGCAGGGGCGCTAAGGAATACGCCCAAAACGTTTGTGAATGATTCCATCAGCAGCAACTTTGTCGGATCCACGTTGTGGATCTGTGCGACAGCCTCAATGTTGCCCGCTACCGCATCCCAGTCGTCGAATCGGTTCCACTTTCCATAAATCGTGTTTATGGCATCCACCCTCAGCCCATCCACGCCGCGGCCGTACCAGAATCTGAGAACATCAAACATCCCCTCTCTCATGTCTGGATTTTCCCAGTTCAAGTCTGGCTGCTGTGGAAAGAAGAAGTGGAAGTAGTACTGGTCACGAGCGGCCACGTATGTCCACGCAGATCCCGGGGTTTCTGTTGGATCAAAATAGGAGATGTCGTTTGTGGGCGGATGGCGCGTGCCGTCGACGTACACCGGATCGGCCCACACATACCAGTCGGCCTTTCCGTTTGTCGTGTTTGACGCAGATTCGAGAAACCAGGGATGCTGGTCGGATGTGTGATTCGGGACATAGTCCATGATCACGTGCATCCCTTTTCTATCTGCCTCGAAAACCAATCTGTCGAAGTCTTCGAACGTGCCCAGGTCCGGATGGATTGCGTAATAGCCGCTGACGTCATACCCCCAGTCAAAGTTGGGGCCATCGTACACCGGGCTCAGATATAGGCAGTTTGCTCCGAGCCATCTGATGTAGTTCAGGCTCTCGCGCACTCCGTTCAAGTCGCCGATGCCGTCACCGTTTGTGTCCTTGAACGAGCGTATGTAGACGTGGTAGCAGGTGACGTCGCGCCACTCGCTGGATTGAGCGCTGATCTTGGCTGGAGAGAACGTTGATAGTGCAGCGACCATCAGCCCTGCCGTGGCCAGGAGCCCAACTTCAGCCCTCGTATGGGTCGGCATTGTCTCACCCCTCTCGATTATGGATAAGGAGTCCCTATGGACATGCAGCACACGGGGATCCCCTTGGTTCGGTCTTACGGTTCTTGATTGATTAGGCTCACATTGCGGACCTGCACAGCTTGTCCGCAAGCCTGCGATCCAGGATTCGCAAGGAAGCCCAGTGAGGACTGGTGTTTCTCGCTCTGGCCTTCCCATGTTTTCGCCAGTAAGGCAAATGAGGATCAGCCCCTGGGGTGGAGCTATCCCTCCGCTTCTCGGCGAACTCTGCTGCTCGCCGCCCCAACCACGGCAAGCGCTCCCCCGTAGCCGGTCCGCGAGGTTTGACCGACTTGGACCGATCGTCCCCCCCAGCTCCCGATTCAAACCAATCCCCAAACCTGAGCGTCCTATCCCTATGACCGATAGGGATAGGGGTGCATCAAACTTCATCGGCAGGGAAGCATGGGCGGATCATCACTGCAAATCCTCAAGGGAACGTTGGAAACCCTCGTTCTGAAGGCCCTCTCAGGGAAGCCGAACCACGGGTACGGGATTGCCCGGTGGTTGAAGGAGACCTCCGCCGACGCCTTCCAGGTGGAGGAAGGAGCCCTCTATCCGGCCCTGAGGCGGATGGAGAAGCGAGGACTCCTCCTTTCGGATTGGGACGTCACCGAGACGGGACGGGAAGCCAAATACTACCGCCTCTCGGAGGAGGGGGAACGTCAGCTCCAGGCTGCCGAAGAAATGTGGGGCCGGTACGTGACGGCCATGAGTCACGTGCTGGATGGGAGGGGCGAGGCATGAACGGTCCGAGGAAGACCGGGCAGGTGTTCCAACGGTTCTCCTGGGAAGAGGACGTAGACCGGGAGCTTCAGGCACACCTGGATCTGTGCGTGGATGAGCTGATCCGGGAGGGATGGGATCTGGAGGATGCCCAAAAGGAGGCTGAAGTGCGTTTTGGGGACAGGACCCGAATTGCCGAGGAGTGCGGGGCAATCTCGAGAGATCACAAGAGAGCCGTGAGGAGAGGAGTCATGATCGACAACGTACTTCAGGATATTCGCTACGCCTTCCGGGGCCTGAGGAAAAACCCGGGTTTCGCCCTGGTTGCCATATTGACGCTGGCCCTGGGTATCGGGTCAAACGCAACGGTATTCTCCCTGATCAATGGCGTCCTCTTTCGACCCCTTCCCTATGAGAGTCCGGAGGAATTGGTCTGGGTGGCCGAGGCCATCCGGGGGGGAGGGGAGAATTGGGTGGCCTGGCCCAACTACCGTGACTGGCGAGAGGAGAGCCAGACGCTTCAGGCTGTGGCAGCGTTCTATAGCAGGAACATCAATGTCCTGGGAGGAGCGGAACCGGCCTATGTCAGGGTGGCCGGAGTGTCGGAGGATTTCTGGAGAGTCTTTCCCATGGTCCCGGTGGCCGGCCGACTCACGGTGGGAGAGGACCATAGAGAGGGCGGCTCTCCTGTAGCGATCCTGAGCCACGGGTTCGCCCGGGAGGTCCTGGGGGGAGAGGAAGCAGTGGGGCAGATGGTCGAGATCGGAGATACCCGCTACGAGGTCGTGGGAATTGTCCCCGAACCATTCCACTACCCGGACCAAACCCAAGTGTGGTTCCCGGAGGAGCTGGAGGCTCAGAGCGAGAGCCGTAACTCCCACAATCATCAGGTGGTGGCCCGCCTTCAGGCCGGGCTCCTGCCCCGGGATGCCTTCACGGAGTTGGATCCCCTGACACGGCGCATCGTAGCCCCCTCCATCGCCGCCAATGGCCCTGAGTACCATGCCACCGGGGTGGTAATAAGAAGCCTCCGAGAGGAGTTGGTGGGGCACACCGGAAGCCTTCTTTACATCCTAATGGGTGCTTCGGGCTTCGTTCTCCTGGTGGCGTGCACCAATCTGGCCAGCACTCTCCTGGCCCGGGGAACCAACAGGGCATCGGAGATCGCCGTTCGTTCGGCCGTGGGGGCCAGCAAGGGCCGGATTGTCCGACAGATGATTTTGGAATCCTTCATCCTGGCAGCGTTGGGGAGCACCGCGGGACTGATCCTGGCCTATGGATCCATTGTTGTCGTCCAAGCTACAGGGAGCGTCTCCCTGCCTCGGCTGGAGAACGTGGCCATCGATGGTCCCGTCCTTCTCTTCACCCTGGGTGCCACCGTGGTCACGGCCCTGGCCTTCGGTCTCTTTCCGGCCCTTCGAAGTGGATCCGACGATCAAGCACACGTCCTCCGGACCGAAGGTCGAGGACACGGGGGGCGGACCGCCCGGGTCTGGAGCGCACTGGTGGCCACGGAGGTAGCCCTGGCCATGGTCCTCCTCACCGGATCCGGCCTCTTGATCCGTAGCTTCTCCACCCTCTTGGCCGAGGATGGAGGGTTCGACGAGAAGGACGTGGCGGTAGCCTCGGTATCCGCGAGCCAGATCAAATATCCGGAGATGGACGACCACCGAGTCCTTTGGGACGACCTCTTGAGGAACGTCCGTGCGACTCCCGGGGTGGGCTCGGCCGGGGTCATCTCCAGGATTCCCTCTGGGGGCGGGTTGGGAAACGGTCGGGTACACCTGAATGGGGACCCATCCCAATTTGGCAATGCCGACTATGTCGTGGTCAGCCAGGGAGCGCTTGAAGCCCTGGACGCCACCCTCCTTCGGGGGAGGTTTTTCGAGGAGGCCGACGGGCCCGATTCACCCCATGTGGTGGTCGTCAGCCAGTCCTTCGCGGATCGATATTGGCCGGATGAGAGCGCCATCGGAAAGCTGGTGAGTTCTGGTGGAATGGACAGCTACTGGAACCGGGATCCCATCGTCTTCGCTACCATCGTGGGCGTTGTGTCGGACATCCGGTTCAGGGACCTGAGTCAACCAGGCCGACCCACCATCTTCTGGAACTACCGCCAACGTACCAGTCGGATCGTTTCAGGTGGTTATCTGGTGGCAGAGGCACAGACCGTGAGTCCCGCGGCCATTTTCGGGGGGCTGCGAAACGCCATCTCCACCACGGACCCCGACATTCCCATCCGCATTCGTGAGCTGAACGACATCGTGGCCGGGTCGTTGGCCGCGCGTCGCTTCACTCTCTACACCATGGGAGCCTTCGCCTTCATCGCCCTCTTCCTGGCCACCCTGGGCATCTATGGCGTCGTCTCGTACGCCGTGGCCAAGCGAACTCGGGAGATGGGCGTCCGCTTGGCCTTGGGAGCCACCGGGGGTTTGGTCCAGCGGATGGTCATGAAGGGTGCCATGGTCCCCGTGGTTCTGGGGCTGGGGCTGGGGATGGCCGGCGCCTGGGCTCTATCACGGGTCATGACAGGGTTGCTTTACCAGGTCAGTCCCAACGATCCCGCCACCTTCCTTGGGGTAGCCACCCTCCTCCTCACAACAGCGCTGGCGGCCTGCGCCGTGCCGGCGTATCGGGGCACACGGGTGGATCCATTGGTCACGATGCGGGGGGATTGATCGCGGAGGAGCGTGACGGCCCAAAGGGACGCTCCGGCGTCGGCGGCCGCCCGTGAAGGGAAACGCCCCGGTCTGCTTGAGTCCTATCTTGCGGTTAGGGTCCTTTCCTAGGTCCTTTGGGCCGGTCATTAGGCCGGTAAATTTCGGCATATTCCGGCATGATTTTCGGGCACGTACGGCAGATCGCCCGTCCTACCCGTGAGAAGTACGGCAAAATGCCGGGATTCGGCCTTCTTGATGGCGGCCTGATAGGTGTGAGGTCGGAGGCCTGAGTCTACCCAGCCAATCGTGGACGCCGGTTCGATCCTGAGGAGACCCGCAAGATCCTGAAAGAGGATCGATACGAAGGGGATGACTAACCCGCCAGTCGCTTAACCATCCGGTACCAGAACTCCACGGCGTCGTGGAATTCCTCCACGCCGACTCTCTCATCCAGACCGTGGGCCCGGTTCTCCCCCTCGGGCTCGAAGATCGCCGAGAGCGTGTACGTAGGGATGCCGGCGTTCCTTGTGAAGAGGCCATCGGAGGCGCCGGTCGCCATCCCTGACACGATGTGTGCCCCCGGGAACATCTCCTCCACTAAGGCATCCAGGACTTCCTCGAGTCTGGGGGTGAGGAAGGACGGGGGGCTGGGAATGGCTGGGAAGATCCCTTCCATCGTCATCTCGGAGTCGGCCATGAACTCCCTGAGTGTCGACTCCACCTCCTGAGGATCCTCCCCGGGGAACACGCGGCAGTTGATGGTGGTGCTGGCTTCCCGTGGAAGAGCGTTTTCAGCGTGCCCGGCTTCCAGCATCGTAGCCACGCAGGTGGTTCGGAGGAGAGCGTTCATATGAGGATCCGCCCGTGCCAGTCGCTCTGCCGCCTCCAGGTCCGGAGGGTTGCCTGCGGCCGCCCGCATGTCCGCAGCCACCTCCGGAGGGTGGTCGGGGGCCGTTTGTAGGAGATAGTCCCGGGTGATGTCATTTACCCGAATGGGAAAGCGGTAGTCTGCCAAACGGACCAGCAGGCGACCCAGGTCGTAAATGGCGTTGTCGGGCCCGGGCACGGAGCTGTGTCCCCCGGGGTTCGTGGCCGTGATCCGATAGCTCGCGTAGATCTTCTCGGCGGCGTCGATGGAGAAGGCGGACCGGATCCCGTCCCTTAACACCCCCCCTCCGCCGTCGGTATTCAGGGCGAACTCAGCGTCCACCAGATCCCTGTGCTCTTCCAGGAGCCAGGCCATGCTCTCGCCGGTGGTCTCTTCGTCGGCTGTAATGACTGCGACAATATCCCGGCTGGGGACCCATCCCTCAGCCTTCCATCGAAGGAAGTTGGAAACGATGGTGGCCACACCTGCCTTGTTGTCCCCTGATCCCCTGCCGTAGAGGTACCCGTCCCGCTCGGTGAGCACAAAGGGATCCGTCCCCCAGGCCTCGGCCACGGCCGGCACCACGTCCATGTGGGCCATGAGCATGATCGGTTTCTCGGCGGTGCCGTCCCCCCGATACCTGAGCACCAGATTCCCCAGGTCCGCTCGTGGACCCAGGATCCGGACGTCCTCTTCCGGGAACCCGGCCGCCAGGAGGCGCCGTACCACCCTCTCGGCGGCCTCCACCGTCCGGCCCGCCTCTTCCGTGGTCTCGATGGCCACCAATTCGGCCAGGATCTCCCTTGCCAGGGCCCGGTACTCCGGGGGTTCCTGGGCAAGGGAAGGCGTCGTCGTCACAACGATGGCCGAGGCGATGCAGAAGGTCCTGAAAATCTGGGATGTCATGGTACCTCCAGCGAGAGGAAGGACGCGTGCCTCTGGGGGCGCCGCAATCTTCTCGTGCGCGTCCCGTGCGCTCCCTCACCCACCCTAAGAGTGTAGGAGATCCTGGGGGTCTTATGGATCCGTGGGGTATGCGTGAAATGTGCAAGAGGGTGGTGGGGCGGGCAAGAACGGGCGATGGAGGTTGGGTGCCCCCGGACTGGTCGAAGGCGCTTCCAGGAGGGGGGGCAGATCGCTCAGGAAGGCATTGAAGCTAAGGGCGTTTGGCAGGGCGAAGTCCGGTATTGGGCCGGTTGTTGGGCCGGAAAATTCCGGCATATTCGCCGGCTAAGTACGGCTACTCGACCGTTCCACCAGTTACTGGAACGGGGAGATCCCGGGACTCGGCCTCTCCAGTGTGGGCCTGATGAGCATGAGGTCGGTAGGGAGGGCACTGCGCCCCCCTCACCCCATCAACGCCTCTCCCGCCCGGAAGAGAACCTCATCGGGGATGTTCTCTTCCCGCTTCCACCGGGGACTGGGGGTCCAGGGGCCGGGGTGGACACCGTTGCGTCGGTTCTCGGCCAGAAGGTGTTCGACCATCCCTTCGTGTTTCTCGGCCTCAAGGCGTTCGACTCGTCCATCGGACGTCCCGGGCGTGTCGGTGCCCCGGCCCGTCGAGCCCGTATCGCGAACGGACGTTTCAGCTGAAACCCACAGCATCGATGAAGGGGCAAGGGTCGCTCCTCTTTGATCTCCGCTAGACCGG
>CBDUAX010000088.1:0-11376 GCA_965365235.1 uncultured bacterium | reverse complement strand
CGTCACGCCCGCCACGCCGCGGCCTGGTATGCTGGCGACTTCGTAACGAGCCAGTGCGCCTTGCCGCTCCACCTGCCAGGCTGGCGGCCTCGGGTCGTGATACCGCGTGATCGTGTAGCCGACTGGGCCATCGTCGAGCGCGGCTGCGAGGGGAAGATCGAGACCGCGCTCACGCACACGGCCGCCTTGCCCGTGGCCTCCCTCGAGCACATCCTCTGCCTTGCGCGTTCGTCTCACCCCGGCCCAAGGTGGCGGGAGGACGGTCCCATTCAGGGTCAAACTCACGGATGCTGAGATGAAGAGGAAATTCCACGCTTTGTTCCGCGCAGCTGTAACGGCATGGCTTTTACTGGCGACAGCGGTGGCTGCCCAGGGTCAGGTCCCGACCTCGGCTACGGTGCCGAATCCAAGTTTTGAGACCGTCCGGGCCAGGATCATCGCTGCCGTTTCCTCAGGGGAGATTCCATCCATGTCGGTGGCGGTGGCCAAGGACGGCCAGGTCATCTGGGAAGAGGCGTTCGGCTGGGCGAACCGGGAGGCCATGATCCCGGCTACCCCGCACACTATGTATTCCATGGCGTCCATCTCGAAGCCCATCACCAGCACCGGTTTGATGATCCTGGTGGAGCGGGGCGAGATCGACCTCGGGGCCCCTGTGAACCGGTACCTGGCCCCAGCGGCGCTGAAGGCCTACGAGGGTGAGGCGTCTTCCGCCACCGTGACCCACATCTTGAACCATACCTCCGGCCTGCCAGTCCACTACTCGGTCTTCTACGAGGACCAACCCAACCGTCAGCCCCCTCCCTTCGCTGAGTCGATCCGTCGGTACGGCATCCTGGTACATCCGCCAGGGGAGGTCTACCAGTATGCAAACTTCGGCTTTGGATTGGCGGACCACCTGATCTCGAAAGTCTCCGGGGTGCCGTACGCCCAGTTCATGAAGAGGGAAGTCTTCCTCCCTCTGGGGATGACACACACGAGCATCGACGTGGGGCCCGGTTTGGAGGACTTCGCGGCGGTCCGATACGGCGGGGATGGGACTCCGGTGCCCTTTTACATCTCCGACCATCCTGGCGCGTCCCAGGTGTATTCCAGTGCCCATGATCTGATTCGTTTCGGGCTTTTCCATCTCGGCCACACCCAGCCGGAGCAAACCCAGATCATCTCCCGGGAGTCCATCGACCTGATGAAGCGGGATAGTGACCCCAACCCGCACAACAACCGGTACGGCCTCGGGTGGTTTCTCAGAGCTGATGAGTACGGATACGACGTGGTCTGGCACACCGGGAGTATGCGGGGGACAAACACCATGCTGAAATTCGTGCCGGAGGAGGACCTGGCTGTGGTGGTCCTGGTCAACACCGGCTCCGAACTCCGACGCAAGATCCCCAACGACATCATCGGGATCTTGTTCCCGGACTATGGGGAACGATGGGCTGAGGACCGAGACAGGCCCGACGGGCCCGATGTTGAGTTCGAGCCCGTCGCCGGGCTTCTTGGACAGTGGCATGGGGAGCTCACCACCTATGAAGAGACCGTTCCCATGACCTTGACGGTGCAGGCTGACGGCGACGTACATGTGAAGATCGGCAACCAGCTGAAAACCCTCATGGATCGTGTTCGATTCGCCGACGGGTTCTTGTCCGGAACCAGCTACGGGACGATCCCATCGAGCGATGCCAGGGCACACCCCCACACGATCTCCTACAGGATGCGCCTCAGGGGAGACCTACTCAGCGGGTATGTGACCCCCGGGTACACAACCGACCGTTCCTACGGAAACCCGTCGTCGTATATCCGGCTGGAGAAGCCAGGGTCTGGGGGGTAAGGACCCAAGAAGGTGGCTGGGACCTCACCACCCGGCCTCCCACCGGTCGGCTGCGAGGCCCCATCTGGACGACTGGTAGTTCTCAACCGCTCCGGCGTATCTCCTTAGGATGGGAGGAAGTCTTTCCGAGGAGGCCGGGCCGAGGCCGGCCATGCCAGGTGGGGAGGAGATGAGATGGTGGGTAGAACCAGGAACCGGAGCCGGGTGAGTCTGGTTTTAGGGTTGGCCCTGGTCGTGGGTAAGCCCCTTCCAGCCCAGGAGCTTTCTGTCGGCGTCCGGGGGGGACTCAACGCTTCCTATCCCCTTTTCGAGGTGGAAGCACAGGGTAGAGAGGTCCGCCCGGCCCTTCTGCTGGGTGCCGTATTCGCGTCCCCCGTCCGCCCCTGGTTGGCCCTCCAAGCCGAGGCACTTTTCTCACAGAAAGGGTGGGGAGGGAATGCCCGGGAAGGAAACATGCGGGTCTCCTATCTGGAGGTGCCCGTCCTCATCCGCCTCCAACACTCTGGAAAGCTTCAGCCCCACCTCCTCTTGGGTCCGACCGTGGGCATGGAGGTGGGTTGTTCCTTTGATGAAACTCCCCAGACAGAAAGGATAGACTGCGACCACAACCTCATCTCCGTCGACCGATCCAGCCTCGACTTCGGGTTGATGACCGGCGCAGGCATAGGACACCGGGTAGGGAGGGGCCTCCTTTCCCTTGATGCGCTCCTGGACTTCGGGCTCAGAGACATGATCCACGAGCCTTTGCCCTGGGGAACCCAGACCAACTTGGCTTTGTCCCTCTCCATTTCGTACACGGTGAAGCTGGGCGGGGAGAGAGGAGAGTTCCAATGATGCCGCGGAAGACCCTCAAGATTGGATGGTGGTGCCTGTTGGCCGGATGGGGCCTCCCGGGATGTGACTCCATGCCGACCAGCCCCGTAGAGGTGACCCCGGAAGTCGGCCTCGAAGGGTTCGAAGCTCGGTTGGACAGTATCAGGATGGCCTTGCGGATTCCCGGGATGGCGGCCGCCATCGCGAAAGACGGTGAGATCGTTTGGTCTCGTGGGTTCGGGTTCGCCGACGTGGACCAGGGGCGGCCCGCCACCGACACCACATCCTTCTATCTGGCATCGGTGACGAAATCGGTTTCCGCCATCGTCATCATGCAGCTTGTGGAAGAAGGGATTCTGGACCTCGATACGCCCATCAGCGACTTCGGACTCGGTGTCGAGTCTCAGGGAACCGTCACCGTTCGGCACATCTTCAACCATACCTCGGAAGGCACGCCGGGGCTCGTGCACAGATACAGCGGAAACCGCTACATCCTTCTTGGCGACATCGTCGAGGCCGTTTCCGGTCGCCCCTTCGCACGAGTGCTTTCCGAACGGATCCTCGAGCCCCTGGGCCTCCGCCACACGGCTCCTGATGTGAGCGTGATCCCGGCGTTCCTCGAAGCGGGGCTGAACCGCCACACCTTCATGGGGAACATGGCCATGCCCTACGCTCTGGAGGGTGGGCAGGTAGTGCGTTCGGAATTCCCATCACACTTCAGTCCCTCGGCCGGCCTTATGGGCTCAGTCCGGGACTTGGCTGCCATTTCCATCGGCCTCGACGAGGACCGCTTTCTCGATCCGGGTACAAAGCAGGTCATGCTCTCACCGACGGTCTCCCTGCCCGGAGACAGTCTCAACTATGGGCTGGGGTGGTTCGTGCAGTGGCACGACGGAACCAAGATCGAGTGGCACGGGGGAGAGTGGATCTCTCAATCGGCCCTTCTCCTGCGGGTTCCGGATTTGAACCTGACCTTCGTGGCGGTGGCCAACACTCGCCGGATGAGTGGGGCCTACCGAATGGGCCTGGGGGATGTTCTGGAGTCGGGCGTGGGCCGGCTTTTCCTGGAGGCGTTCGTTTTCGGAGACCAACCGCTACCCTGAGCCCCCCGTCCCGGGAAGGGCCCGCTGCCGGGGGCCGGTTGCCAAATAGAACGAGCCTACCGCCGGGCGACCAAGGATGAGTTTTCCGGAAGGACAAGAGCCCGAGGCCCTTTCTTGCCCCCGCTTTCACCGTCTTGCATTCTATCTCGCGATCGGGGTTGGGCCTCGACCCTGGCACCCGACTCTGAGCCTCCCTGGCTCAAAAAGGGACCGAGGCAATCCGCCGATCTTCGGTAATCCTTCATGATGGTTCGCAGCGAGGAACCTTCGAGGAAAGGTCCCTGAAACAGACATGGAAACGCTCATCACTGAGAACGAAGCGGGAATCAGGCTGGGGTTTTTCTTTGGCGTGTTCCTGCTCATGGCGCTTCTGGAGTTGGTCATTCCCCGGAGGAAGTTGACCCAGTCGAAGCCAGGCAGATGGGTGAACAACATCGCCCTGGTTGTGGTGAACACCCTCGTCCTCCGGGTCCTCTTCCCCACTGCGTCCCTGGGCGCCGCGGCTTTTGCTCTCGAAAACCAGTGGGGAATCTTCAGCCAGCTGGAGATCCCCGGGTGGATGGCGGTGTTGTCCGCCGTGGTTATTCTGGACGGGGTGATCTACCTCCAACACGTCATGTTTCATGCGGTTCCGGTGCTTTGGAGGCTACATCGGGTTCATCACGCCGACATGGACTTCGACGTAACCACAGGGTCCCGATTCCACACCATCGAGATTCTCCTCTCCATGGTGATCAAGGTTGCCGCCATCGCCCTCCTGGGGCCACCACTGGCTGCTGTGGTGATCTTCGAAGTCCTCCTCAATGCGACGGCCATGTTCAACCACAGCAACGTCCGCCTGCCGTTGGCCCTCGATCGGGTTGTGCGTCTCCTCATCGTGACACCGGATATGCACCGGGTCCATCACTCCCGTCATCCCCACGAGACGAACAGCAACTTCGGGTTCAACCTGTCGCTTTGGGATCGCCTCCTTGGCACCTACCGGGCCCAGCCCGAGGATGGGCACGATGACATGATTATCGGGATTGATACCTTCCGGGACAGCGCCAAAACCATCCAACTCCACTGGCTCCTCTTGATGCCGTTCGTGGGTTCCGTTGTGGACTATGCCATCAACAGCCGGAAATGGGGTTCGGCGGGAGATTCCTGAAGCCCGAGAGGGGGTCGGGCCCCGGGGGCTTTCTTTCTGCCCGGATTCCGAATACCCTCTGAAGCCGGAGAGCCTGTCGGGAGGAGAGATGTGCACCCCCCCAGAGAGTCTTTCCCACGATCTCGACCATCATAGTCTGAGGGACTTGAGCGCTGTGGAAAAACCCATCGAAGAAAGGAAATTCACGGACCAGGAGGTTCGGGAAATCCTGAAGAAGGCGGTGGAAAAAGCACCCTCCCGCGCTCTTGTGAAGAGCGAAGGTCTGTCACTGGCCGAGTTGAAGGCCATTGGTGGGGAGGTTGGTATCGATCCCGACCGCTTGGAAGACGCCGCTCGCTCCGTGGCCCTGGGAAAGGGCGATCGACCCAACCGGCTCGTCGGTGCCGCCACGATTCTCAACTATGAACGAAGGGTGGAAGGAGAGTTGGATCCAGCGGAAACCCCCGAGGTTCTGTCGCTCATCCGCCGGATCATGGGAACCCAGGGAGAGGTGGACGAGATCCATGGCTCACTGGAATGGAGGACGAAGGGTGATTCCGGAGAACGGTATGTCACGCTCTTCTCCCGGGACGGAACCACCACTGTCAGAGGCTCGGCCAACCTCAACAACGCCGCGGTCCTGACCTATCTCCCGGCTGGGATCATCGGAGTTATCCTGACCGTGGTGGGCTTCGTCACGGCAGCGGAGAGCGGGAGCCTGATGGGTTTCGCCTTCGGCCTCAGTGTGATCCCGATCTTATACATGTTCCTGCGGAGGATTCTGAGGTCGTTCTCCGAGTCGTCTTCAAAGCGACTCCAGGAAGTGGTGAATGAGGTGGCGAGGCTCACCGAGAAATCTCAATCTGGACGGACGACGGTTTCGCAGGACCCGGGAACTGACCCCCAAAAGGTAGGAGAGGAGTAAGGATCTTGTTGAGGGGACTTTTGAGGCGGCTTCGGGGCGCCCTGGGAACCGCGGTGGTATGGGCGGTGGGCTGGGCTGGGGCCTCGGTTGTGGTCACTTCCGTGCTTCAGCTCCTGGGAATTGGCACCACGGGACTCCCATTCTGGCAGTTCGCCATCGTCGTGGCCCAGAACTTCGCCGGATTCGGGTTTCTCTGCGGGGGCGCTTTCTCCCTCTTTCTCGGCGTCGCCGGCAGAAAAAAAAGCCTGGAAGAGTTGAACGCAGGGCTTTTCGGGGCGGGAGGGGCCGTCGTGGCAGGGATCTTCCTCCCGGTCTTCACGATGGTGGTCAACGGCCTGGGCGGATCCCCAACCCCGATGGCCGCCGTCGCGTCCATGTCCGGAATTGCCGCCACACTTGGGGGACTCACGGCCTTCGGAACGATTAAGCTCGCACAGGGCAGCTCCCATCGTTTGTCTGAAGGCTATATGGGAGAGCTGGAATCGGAACAAGACGGGATAACCGCTCTTCTGGAGGAATAGCCGCTACCGAAGGCCTGGTCTTTTCTCCTCTCGGATCGGCCCCGCCTCATCCGCCTGAGCGGAATCCCCTTACAGGCTGTCCAGGAAGCGATCGACGTCTTCGGCACTATTGAAGAAGTTCGGACTCACCCGAATCCGTCCGTCTCGAAGCGCAACGACGATACTCTCGGCCACCAACCTCTTGTGAAGGTCCCTGTTGGCCTCCTCCGATCCCACCGTGAAGGAGATGATGGCCGAGCGCTCTCCAACGGTCTGAACCGGTGAAACGATGGCCATCTCCTTCTCCTCCAGGCCCTTCAAGATCCTATCCGTCAATTCCATCACCCGCTCAAAAATCCTGGAAACCCCTATCTCCTCCAGAATCTCCAGGCCTTCCACCCAGGCGTGGAAAAGGGAGTACGCCAGGGTTCCGGTCTCGAATCGTCGAGCATCAGGATGAAAGACCAGACGCCGCGTATCATGGTTCGCAGCATACATGCCGGGGAGGACCGGCCTGATCCTCTCCCGAGCCCGTTCGTTCACATATAGGAACCCAGTTCCCGGCATCCCCAGAAGCCATTTGAAACCTGCGCAGGCCAGGACGTCGATCCCGTCGGCCACCACATCGATGGGGCAAACCCCAGCTGCCTGGATCCCATCCACGACCAGGAGGGCGTCTTTTTCATGCGCAATGGAACTCAGTCGTTTCAGGTCAGCTCGGAACCCGGTATCGAATCGGACCGCTGTGGTGGCCAGCATTCGGGTGTTGTCATCGACCCTGGACGCAACAGCCTCCGGGTCTACCCGCTGGTTCTCGTCCACAGGGACCAGCCGGCAATCGATGCCACGGGCCCGAAGAGCCAACCAGGGGAAGGTGTTGTTCCAGTGTTCGTCCTGGGGGACCACAACGTTTTGGCCGGGCTTCCAGTCAAAGCCGGCGGCGGCCATGCCAATGCCGACTCCGGTGCTGGTCACAAGGGCGTAGTCTTCGGGGGCGCCACCGAATAGCCGGGAAAGGGTTCCAGGTAGAGCCCTCCTGGCGGGCGGTTTTTTCGGGGGGTTTTCGCTGGCCAAAGTGAGGTAATCCTCCAGGGCTTGCCTGACCCTCACATTCAGCGGAGACTCGGCGGCATTGTTCAGGAAGACGAGGTTCTCGCAAACAGGAAAGAGCGAGCGGGCTTCCACGATATCGATGATCCCCTCCCTTTTATTGTTTCAAACCCTCCCACCACCGAAGCGGGTGTCGTCAGGCCAACCTCAATACCCCCGATCCAGGTCGACCACGTTCAACATCCGATCGCCGGCAACGAACCGTCGAAGGTTCTCTCTGTAGAGGAGGAACTGATTGTCCCGGTATCGGTTCGAATAGTCGGAGACATGGGGGGTCATGATGACACGGGGCATATCCCAGAGCTCGAAGTCGTCCTGGGGTAGGTCGTCCGCACCGAACCCGGCGATCGACCCTGACCTGAGGGCATCTTTCAGGTCTCCCCAATTGATGACGGGAAGGCGAACGATGCTGACGAAGTAGGCCGACTCCTTCATGGCGTCGAAAAACCGGGCGTTGAACATGTCCTGGGTATCCGGCGTATTCGGAACCGCTGCAAATACCACGTCGGCCTCTCTGGCCATCTCGTACATCTCATCCGACAGACCCACCCGATCCACGAAGGCCGGTCCCTCCCGGCTACTGTTCCGCGTCGCGATCACCCTCATGCCCAGGGCGTGGGCGAGGCGGCCGACCTCCGTCCCGATGCTCCCGAGACCTACAACCAGCAAGGTTTGATCCTGGAACTCCATATCCAGGTGCTTGTCTTTCACCACGTCTGTCTGGGTCCTTCCCCAGATGTGGTCCACCTGTCTCTCTCGGTGGATGTCCATACCACCGATGAGTGAGAGCATGATGGTCAACGAGTGCTGGGCGATAGCCCGGGCCGTCATGCCCCGTATGGAAGTGGCAACGATATTCCGCTCCTTGAGGAGCCGATTGGTCTCTCCCGGCGGATCGCCGCTGGTGAAACACCTGGCCACCCCGACGCTCCCTGACTGAAGCCAGCGAACCCCAGGTCCGATGGCCTCCAGTGCACTCGGGGAACATCCGAGCCCCAGGACCGCCTGGGCCTCGGCCAACACCCCTCGGTCCACGGCATCGGCCAGATTCCTGACGGGGATGAGCTCGACACCTGGGGCCACTCCTTGCAAGAACTCCATCCGCTCTTGACGTCTGTCCCATTCCTCCGGAACCACCACCACCACTCTCTCGGGCGGAATCCACCCCGGCACCTCCCGAACGGGAACGTCGTGCTCCCGAAGGTCAAACACTTCGATCAACCGCTCTGGAGTGAAGTCCTCATAGGAACCCGTGGGGGGGCCAGTGGGCTCTGGGCTTGCAGAAGGAAGTGACGGACTCTCCGCATCCCCGGTGCAAGCCATGGCCATGGCGACCATACAAACCATTGGCACCCACGGCAAAAGTCTCGGGCCAGACATCCGCGTTCTCAACATAGGGATCACCAAACTCCCCTCAGGGGTTCTCCAAGGAACTGGCCAATGGACCACGGGCCAGGCATCTCACTCCCGTTCCGTCGACGAGAATACGGCCCGCTCCCTTCGGTGTCGATGGAGGGGGATTCTGGAAAGGACCAGCCATGCCCTACGACGCCCACCTACTCGACCTGATGCGACGGGCCCTTTCGGACCACCCGGGGATCCAGGAGAAGAAGATGTTCGGCGGTTACTGCTGGATGCTGAACGGGAACATGCTCTGTGGGGTCGAGGTGGGACGTTTCATGTTCCGGGTAGGGAAAGAACTGGAGGAGGAGGCGCTGGAGAAGGCAGGCACTTCCCCCATGGACATCACCGGTCGACCGATGCGGGGTATTATCTGGGTGGAGGCCGACGCCGCTCTCGACGCAGGACTGGAGGGTTGGATCGCCTTTGCTTCGCGCTTCGTCGGGAGCCTGCCACCGAAGTAGGGCGCTTGGGCGCCCGACCCCCGTGGGTCAAAGACTTCGGATGGCCTCCAGGACCCGTTCGGGGGTCATGGGGAGGCGGAAGACCCTTGCTCCGGTAGCATCGAAGATGGCGTTGGCCACTGCGGCGCCCATGTTGATGATGGCGGGTTCCCCGCCCCCTTTGGGTGCCAATTCGTCATTCTGCACGAACACTGTCTGGATCTCCGGCGTCTGGCTGATGCGAGCCAGTCGATACGTGCCGAAGTTCCGATCCAGGATCTCACCCCCCTGGAAGCGGATTTCCTCGCTCAGCACGTACCCGAGGCCCATGGCGATGCACCCCTCCATCTGCATGCGTGCGCCGTCGGGATTGACCACAACACCCATGTCCTGGGCGCAAACCACCCGGTCTACGGTGACCCGGCCGGTGGATGGGTCTACCGTTACGTCAGCGATGAGTGCCACGTAGGTTTCCGCATCGATGCCGCAGCCGATCCCGCGCCCTCTATGGGTTCCGCTTCTCTCCGATCTAGCCTCCCAACCGTAGGCCTCTCCTACCGTCCTCAGGACGCCCACCATCCGCTCATCCCGTGTGTTCCTGATACGAAACTCCAAGGGATCCATCCCCGCGGCGGCAGCCATGGCATCCATCTGCTGTTCTGCTGCGAATCGATTGCTGTTGGCAGCCGGTGCCCTCCAGGCCCCGACAGCGAACGGGTGCATCCCCTCCGGAGCGCGCCCCCACTCTCCATAGACCCGGACTGCCTTGTTCGGGACCTCATAGAAAACGTCAGAGCCGCGGGCTCCGGCTCCATACACCTGATAATCCCAGAAAGTCAGCATTCCGTCGGAGTCGATCCCCGAGCGAACCTTGATGGTCGCCGCCGGTCGGAAGGTATCGTAGAAAAACTCTTCCTCACGGGTCCAAGCGACCTGGACGGGCCGGCCGGTGATCTGGGCAAGGCGCGCGGCCTCCACTGCCTGTTGTCCGCCGGTTTTTCCACCGAATCCCCCGCCGACATAGGGTGTCAGGACCCGCACTTTCTCGGGCGGAAAGCCGATGGCCCGGGCAATACTCGGTTGTTGGAGGAAGGGAGCCTGGGTCGAGGACCAGACGGTGGCTTCCCCATCCTCGATCCTGGCTACCGCGGTGTGGGGCTCCATGGGGGCGTGGGCCACGTAGCTGTTGAAGTAGGTCAAATCGAAGGTGTGTTCAGATCGCCGGGCACCCTCAGCCAGATCGCCCTCCTGCTCCGGAATGGCCGGTTCAGGAGCCGACGCCACGAGATGCTCGAAGATGCTCTCGGTGGAGACCGAGGGGATCGGGACATCGAACTCGGCATGGATACCCTCCAAAGCCTTCTCGGCCGCTTCCGGGTCGGCACAAAGGACCGCCACCAGTGTGTCCTCCTTCACTACCGTAACGCCGGGGATGCCCTCCGCCGCTGATGTATCCAACTGGGTCAGGGTGGCACCGTGGGCGGGGGGTCGAAGGAGTCGGGCGTACAACATGCCCGGAAGGCGGACGTCCCCGGCGAATTCGGCGGCCCCGGTCACCTTCTCGACACCGTCCATTCGGAGAGGAGATTTCCCCATGACGGTGAACTCCCGAGCCGTCCGGAGAACCGCCTCTTCCGTCACGGTGTGGGTAATGGCCTGGCCTCGGGCCAGAGCCCCGTAGGAGAGGCTGCGGGCTCGATTATCCCTCTCGTACACCACACCATCTTCGACTGTGAGGGAGGCTCTCGGGACACCGAGACGATCGGCCGCAAGGTCCGTCAGGACCAGACGTGCCTTGGCCGCCGCAGCTCGGACGGCCGGCCCGAACATCCGGGTGGTCAACGAGCCGAAGGTGCCCATGTCCCAAGGGCAGCGGTCCGTGTCGCCCATGACGATGTGCATGGAGTCCAGACCCACTCCAAGCTCCTCGGCAGCCATCTGGCAGAGTGAGGTCATGATACCCTGCCCCATCTCGATCTTCCCGGAGTACAACGTTACCTGCCCGTCCTCGCCGATATGGAGGTAGGCGTTGATGTCTTCTGGGTATCCGCGGCGTTGGAATGCCGGCTCGGCGCTGGAGTTGAACAAGGTGAGGGGCCCGAGATTCACCGACACCAGAATCCC
>CBDUAX010000087.1:0-11505 GCA_965365235.1 uncultured bacterium | reverse complement strand
TCATCTCACCTATGCCTTGCGGGCTTTCCTCGGAACCCTACCGCCGGAACCCGGTGAAGAGAGCCGAGTCGCTGCGCCACGGGGCCGTTTTGCCCACCTCGAGAATTCCTCGGTCCTCCCGTTCGCTCCCGAAAGGAAGGACACAAGGTTCCACGGAGCCTAGTTTCGGTCGGAGCCAGGAACTTCTTGAGGGGTGTAGGCCGCGGGGGACCCAACGGACCAAGGTGAATCGAGAGGTTCGAGAACGGGATCCAGGGGGAACCTCACGGCAGCCGCATCTTCCCCAGGGTGAGCGGCCGCCTCCACCTGCGACATCCCTCCCACCGGCACTCGTCCACCTGAATGCCATGGGCATGGAATCCTGATCGGTACGGTCAGGAGGTGCCCATCCGGCGATGGTTCATTGACTCGAGGCCTCCCCGGCCGGGCCCTTCTCCACCTCTTCCGCCGCCCCACGCTGCTCTATTCCTCTCGGGTGGATCATCCTGCCCTGGCGTCGTGCCAAGACCTGAGTGAACTCAGCCCCCAGAAAGAAGACCTGGGACGAGAAGTAGACCCACATCAGGACAAGGAAGAGTGAACCGGCAGCTCCGTATAGCGAAGCAAATCCGTTCCTGGCCAGGAACGCCGCCAGTCCGAATTTCCCGAGATAAAGGAGTATGGCCGTTGCCAGAGCACCCACCCATACATCTCGCCAATGCACCCTGGCATTGGGCAGGATCACGTAGGTGGCGGCCACGAAGAGCCAGAGAAGGATCACGGACGAAACGAGCTCCGCCACCCGTACGAAGGGCAGGATCGCCTCGAGGGGATCCAGGAGGGGCCCGAGCCAGGAAACCAAGGTACCCACTACGACCGAAACCACCATCAGCCCGCCGAGGGCCAGGACCATCAGGAACGCAGACGTTCGAGTCTTCAAAAGGTTCCGGATCACACCTCCCTCGGGGGCTCTTACCCCCCAGATTCGGTTCAACGCTCCCTGGAGATTGGTGAAAACCGCCGTAGTTCCGAGCAAAAAAACGGCAAGGGTCACGATCGCTCCAACGGAGCCCAACTCCGGGCGGGTGGTTTCCTCAAGGACCGTCCCCACCAGCTCGACGACCCGGGGCCCCCCCAGGAGCCGAACCTGATCGAGAATCCAGGCTTCAGCCTCCTGCCTTCCCACCAACTTCCCGAAGACCGTCACACCCAGAACCACGAGGGGGGCGAGGGAGATCAGGGAATAGTAGGCCAGGGCACCTCCCCAGTGGACGACGTCGTCCTCGAAAAACGCCACAATCGTTCCCTTCAGCAGCGACGTCGGCTTCCCGCCCCCCGTGACCAGATCCTCGGCGGTGGACGGGGCTTCCAGGGCGGATAGCCCCTCCTCCGCACCGGGGGGGAAACGGACTTTGCCGCCGTCCTTCTCCTCAGCTCTTTCCAAGGGGGCGGGCTTGTCGCTCATCGGATTCCGCCAATGGAGAAATGGAGGTGCCAGCGCCGGATCGGTTCGGCTGGAACGCTTTCCACGCTTTCCCCAGCAGTCAGGGCCCGGGCCACCGCCCCGGGGCTCCGGACATCCAGGAGAGAAGGGTTCACCTTGTATCCGAGGTCGAGTTGAACAGGGCCCACCGGAGTGGAGACGGTAATCCCTGCTCCTGTACCGAGCCAGGGCCGGTTCCCTTTCTGGCCCGGGACCAGGGGGTCTTCCGTTGGAAGGGACCGTTGGTCCGGAGTCCACACACGCCCGGCGTCGAGGAACAGGTGGGCACCATGCGGCCACCCCACAAAGGGGAAGGGGAACTCGACCTGGACGGACGCCGTCCACCGGGCCAATCCACCCAGAGGGATGTAGGTGCCGGCAGGCAGGAAGTGGCCGTCGCCGGCATCCACGTCGAGGTCTGGGATTTTCGGGCCAAGGAGCTCGCTACCCCACCCTCGTACATCTCGGGACCCACCGGCCGTGAGGGTCGCGTCTCGAAGCTTCAAGTAGCTCTCCAGGCGGTTGGAGCCATCGGGGGCCGGGATCGAGGCGCCGAAGGGAAAGACACGGGCCACGCCCGCCCTGGCGGAAAGCCGCACCCACGGCTGGATCTGGATCCCCGTCATCCCTTCCAGAACAATCTTTCCATACTCCACCGTGGACAGCACCGGTGGACCGGCCAGCTCGAGGCTGCCCAGGGAATCCCACCGCACCGGGCTTCGGCCCTCCATCCCTCCCTGTCCCCAGCGGGTCGTGAGACTCAGACTGCTGGTCCTTCGGTCCAGGTCCAGGCTGTCGAGTCTTGCCAGGATCTCCGCCAGATCTTCATCTCGCCCTATGGTCCCCCCGGGGCGGGCGTCCAGGATGTATCGAGAGGTCAATCCGTAGCGAAGGGTCACGCTCCTGCGTGGTCCTCGCTCGAACAATACCGACGCCTCGGAGCCCAACTCGACTGAGCGGTCCCGAAGGTCATCCCGGTATTCGGAGAATGGACGGACCAGGCCCGAAAGCCGCCGGTGGAAGAAATGGGGCTGCCGAAGGAGGAGGGAGAGTCCGTAACGCTGGACCGGGCGCTCCTCAGGGCTGAGCAGTCCAGTCCGAGCCGTCCCCGAGAGCTCGAGGACTCGGGCGCCTCCACGGAAGTTCCGATGGCTCCAGGCGGCGTCGCCGGCGATTCCGGCGGTGGTGGAATACCCCATCTGGCCCCGGACCAGCCGAGGAAGACCATCCTCGACCTGAACCTGAACAGTGAGGCGGGAGCTGTCCTCCGAGCTCCTTGCCCCACGAATCGCCGCGAACCGGACCATGTCCAGTCACAGCAGCTCCCGCTCCCCTTCCGTCAGGGCGGATGAGGAGAACCAGTCCCCGGGGCGGAGTGGAATCTCCCGGAGAAGGACGGCATCCGAGAGGAGGTCATTTCCCTCCACGGACACCTGCCCTACTCTCATCCTGGATCCCGGACCCACCGTCAGAGCCAGGAGGATCCCCTCGGGTCCCTCCTCTCTGGTGCTGGAAAGGGTGGGGAAGGGAAATCCGCGATTTCGCAGCCAGTTGGCCACCTCGTCTCGTATTCGGATCTCCAGCCCCTCACTCATGCGCCGTCCACGGTTCCGCTGGAGCTGGGCCTGAAACCGGTTTTGCGCCGGACGGGTTTGAGTCGGGAGTTCCTCCCAAAGAGGCCCACCGTTTGTTCCGCGCACTTCGACGCTACCCAGACGAACCGGCTCTCCTTCCCAAACGTCGAAAAGGACGTCCACTACGTTCGCAAGGCTGTCCATCGTCACCCGGTATTCGACCCGGGCGTCCGGAAAGCCTTCGGCTCTGAGGAACCGCTCGAGGCGCGTCCGGTCCCGAAGGAGTTGCGGGGGGTGGAAGGGCTCGTAGGTGGGAGGAGAAAGGAATGGTAAAAAGTCCAATGATTCTCGGATGCGTTGCGCTACGCCGGGACCCGCCATGTCGATCTGATCTCGAAGGACACCCTCATCCAGCGACCGCCCCTCGAGGAACTTGAAGCCGACCGATCGTACGCCGGTGTCAGGATCCACCAGGAAGAGGGGGGCCTGGGCTGCCAGCGGTTGACGAAGGCCAGGAAAGGGAGCCACGGCGAAAGCCCCGAACAGCAAGATCACCCATTTCAGGCCATATCCCCATTGCCTCGTCATGCGGCGGCACCCGGGGAACCGAAGTCCCAATTCCCCCATGGGTCTATTCATAGGCAATTCTCGAGCGGAGGAAGAACTCCACCCCCGTTCGGCCTCCGGCCTGGAGATTCAAGAGGAGCCAGCGGGCCGCCTGAAGCTCCAACTCCACCTCGGGATCCGGCGTCCGCTCGGTAGCATCCCCGGAAGCCCTTTGCAGGGACACAGGCTGTCGAACCCCCATGTAAAGGTCCGGCGTCAGATAACGGCCGGCCAGCAGGGTGACTCCCTCCAACCCGTCCGTCGTGATCTCCACGACATCCAGACCGACCTGTTCCCGCCCGTAGGCCTCCACCGCCCCACTCAGGCGCCCGAGTGCGAGGCCGCCGCCGGTTTGGGAAAGGGAGTTGTCTCCGCCGCCGAGGCCCTGGCCGGCCGGCCTTCCCACCGCCAGGTAGGAGACCATGTCCGAGGCCTCGAGGTTCGGGGACGAGGAGAGCTCGAGCCTCAGATTGTCAGGGGTCCCATTGATGTCCAGGGCGATGACCACCTCTGGTTCGTCGGGATTGTCCCTGGAGGGCACTTCGTATTCCGCGCGAACGTCGACCCGGGTTGCCTGGGGAGCCCCCTGGAACAGCAACGTTCCCCGCGTCAGGGAAAAACGCCGTCCAAACTGCTCCACGTAGCTCCGTCGGGGGACCCCCTCCACCTCCCCCACCAATCGCAGAGAATCGCCGGGCTCTTTGCCCACGGACAGGCGGCCCGAAAGCTGAAGGGCCAGCTTGGGGTTGGAGCGCTGCCGGACCCAGGAGTCCCGTCGAAGATCCACCTCGAGATCCAGGGTGGCGCCTTGGGACAGGTCCGGGCCGGTTCCCCCAGAGGAAGGAGGGAAATACCCGAAAACCCTGGCCAACTCACGGTAGTCCTCGTCCGTGAGGGCCACTTCGGCCACGTCCGGGGCAGGGGCCATTTCCCCCAAGTAGAGGTCGGCCCGGAGAATGGAAAGGTCACCTTTCACAACCGGTCGAAGACCGACTCCAGAGACGGAGACATTCCCCGATACGACAGCGGTCATATTCGTGGAGCCCACGGCCTGGAACGCATCGGCGACGAGGGTCACGTCATACTCGGGGCGATCCAGAGGAACCGCCCTCACCGTTCCGGAGGCCCTGAGCACCCCGTCTCCGGACCGAAGACGGAGTGAGTCCAGAACAAGTCGATCTTCCACGAAGCGGGCCCGAGCCCGCCCCCCTCGGTAGTGTGCCCCGAGCCTCGGCATCCGAGCCTCGAATCCTGTTACGGCCAGACCTCCCTCCAGCACCGGACGACCCGGAGTCCCACGCAGGGAAACGTTCCCATCCAGGGTCCCATCCAACTCCCGGACCATGGCGGAAGGGAGGAAGAGCCCGATCCAGTCCAGTGGAAGAGAATCGGCGGAAAAACCGAGGTTCAGCGCGCCGCTCTGCCTCAACCCCCGGGAGGAGTCACTGAAGGAAAGCTCAAAGGGGATGTCACCGGAGGCTCGGAGGCTCCGTCCTCCAGACAGACGACCGGTCGCATCCAATCCAAGTGAACCCCCGGCATACTCCGCCGTGATGTCCAGGTCCGAGGGAGGGAGACCTTCGGGGGTCAGTCGACCGTGGACCTGCAGGTCACCCCGGGGGTCCCCCGCCGTCCCGGACAGAGCCAGGGATCCGGTCAATCGACCCTGAAGGGCCGGGATTCCAGCCAGGTCGGAGAGCGTTCCGATTCTGAAGTCGGAGAGTCCCAAGGCCAGGTCAAGGGGCCCCTCCCCCGCCACCCGACCCCTTGCCCAGATCTCCTGGCCCGGCGCCCGGACCGACAACGAATCGATCACGACCCCGTCCGCGAAGGTGATGCGGGCAGGCGCCTGAAGGGTCCAGTTGTCCTCGTCGGCCTGAAATTCCAGATGGTCCACTCGCACGCCTGCTGGGCCGGAAAGATCCTCGACCCTCAGGGAAACCCTGCCTTCTCTGGTTTCGTCGAGGATGGCCGACGCTTCCACAGCGAGTTGCCCGTCGGGTTCCAGGGTCGCCTCGGCGTCCAGATGTCGAACGGGGAAAGCACCCGATCGGAGACGATCGATGGAGAGCTGCCCACCCCCCTCCGTCACCCCCTCACCCGCCACAAGGCGGGCCCGACCTTCGAGATCGATTCCTTCGGCACGGATTGCGTCCATCAAGAGGGCAGTGATGTGGCCCTCCCCTTCGATGACCAGGTCGTCGAGGGTCCCGACGGCCCTCGAAGAGAACACCCCCTCCCCCAGGGCCAACACCTCAGCATTCACCACGGGCGCGAGCAGCTCCGCCCGGGTTATTTGGCCCTGGACGCGAACCTCCCCACTCCCTCCGAGTCCATTGGTGAGGGGCAACGAACCGGCACCGGAGATCGTTGCGAATTCTGTATCGAGTGTGAGCGTATCCAGACGCAGGAAGCCCTCTGATGCCGATACCTCCAGGCGGCCCCCATCCATCTTCAAATCGTCCCAACGGGCCGAATCCAGACTCATCCATAGGCCGGCCCTTACGGAGTCACGGTCCACACCTTCGCCCTCCAGCCCGAACCGAGCGAAGACCGAGCCGGACCGCCCCTGCCGGCGTCCCGGAAGGGGGAAGGCCGGGTTCCGGTAACTCCCCTGGGCTGAGTAACGAGGGCGAGGACCGGTCAGATTACCTTCCCCCAGGGCCTGCAGGACCCCGCCGCCATTCACGGCGATCAAATCGGCTGAGAACTCCCCGGCCTCCCCTACAACGGTCAGGCGGGCCGACGAAAGGGTAAGATCGGACACCCTGGAGGAATCGAGGGTCAGGGCGACGTTCCCCACCGCCTCCGTGGGCCCTACTCCCCTGACCCGTCCCTCCAGGGATCCTGAAAGCCTGGTTTCCAGCTCCGAGCGACCGAGGAGCGCCCCCACGTCCAAATGCCGGAACTCGACCCCTGGGACCAGAATCTCAGAAACGCCCTGCACCTCCCCTACCCTCAACTCGCCGCTCACTCCACCCTGGGCCAAGACCACGTCCACGGCGAGTGTTCCTCCCAGGGGACCGGCGACAACCTCCAGATCCCCACGTCGGATGACGTCGAGACCCACCCGAGACGAGTCCAGACGGATCCCCCCTCGGGCCGTCCAATCCCCTTCCAGGATGTTGGCCGATCCCTCCACCTTACCGCTCAGCCGAGTCATGGGAACCGCCGTCGAATCTCCCCACGCTCCCAACGCCTGCACGTTCAACCCGGCGAAGCGGAGCGAGTCCAGGGAAATCGGGATCCCGTCCTCATGGAATCCGACTTCTCCCCCCAATTGTACTGCCTGGGTGTCGGGCAGGAATACGCTCCCTCGAACCGCGATCCGTTCCTTGCCGCCCGTCATCTCCGCCATGAGGGAATCCACCCGAAAATCCCCATACGCGGCGGAATCGAGCCGGACCGAAACCAAGGCCTCCAAGGCGGGAAGGCCCGAGAGATCGGCCTGGCCCCGGGCCTCCAAGCGCCCCCCCGATACGAGCCCGGTCAGGAGGAGATTCGCTCCGCCGGCTTCCATTTCTCCTGACAGGGACAGATTGACCAGGGGGGCTCCACCGAGCTGGAGGGAGTCCACCTGGATTCCCCCCCGTGCGGAAAGAGCATCGACGACAAACCCTTCCCCGGATCCCTCGAACTCGATGGCAAACCCAGACGACCCCACTCCCGGAAGGGGCGGGGCCCCCGGAGTCGGCAGATAGGAACCACGCCCCTCCACCCCCCAGCTCGGTCTTCCCCCCATTCGGAGGTTGCCGGTCCCACCAACCTCCACGCCGTCGGTGGAGGTCGACCAGTCCGCTGCCCAGGTCCCACGGAGGGAGTCAGCCCGGGCATCCAGGGCAACGTTCACGCGCCGTGCCGTGGAAGAGAGTCCCAGATGGTTGAGGTCCAAATCCTCCATCTGGACAACCATTTCCGAATCCGGGCCTTCCCCGCTCTCCGAAAGACGACCTCTGGCCTCCATCCGGCCCCCGGTTCCCAGATCGGCAATCAGATCGAGGGACAGTGCTCCCTGAGACGTTCTGAAGTCGCCCGTGACAAATAGACGGAGGGAATCAGGGAGAGTCGGGGGTGCGAAGGGGCCCAGGTCGCGGATGTGGAGGGGGGTGGCGGACACCCTGGCCGTCAGTCCGGCCGGCCCTATGCCCTCGAACCTCAGGGGCACCGTGCCCGCCGCCGAAAGCCGGCTCTCAGGGGTTTCAAGGTGGAGTGTATCCACCCGGATACCGTTGGAGTCCAACTGCCCGACAGCCAAGAGCTGGCCCCACGATGGCCCCGAACCTCGAGGAGAGAACCGTCCGAGGAGAGAATCGAGTGAGAAGGCCAGTTCCGATCCCAGGAGGAGGTCCCGGCCCTGGAGATGAGCCTCCTCGAGGGTCCACGCCTCCTCAGGCCCCGCGCCGACTCCGCCTTCCCAGATCGACAGGGATAGACCCCGAAGTTCGACCTCTCCCCCGCGAACATTCCAGGGCGAGGGATCCCGATCCTCGACTTCTGCGGTGGCCGCTGTGGCTCCGGACTGTGAGTCCCTTTCGGGCAGCCGGACCTCCATCCGGATCCCGACACCCTCTACCCGGTCCAGGTCCACGGTGTGGCGAATGAGGGACAGAAGTCCGAACTCGACAGTTGCCGAATCCGCATCCAACTTCCCCCCCCCCCCACCTCCGAAGGACCGGCGGAAACGTGAAGGTCGGTGAGGGTCAGGTCCCGAACCCAGCTGCCGGAGACCCGGGCCACACTCACCTGAAAGGTTTCGCTGGAGAGGCCACGGGCCAACCACGTTCCCACCATGGTGGACACGGAGTCGAGCTGGAGGAGGAGAACGAAGCCCACCAGGAGCCCGCCACACACCGAGGCGGCCCTCAGGGTGAGTCTCAGAGCCCGCCGGAAGAGGCTTCTTCCGACTCTCTCGGATTCTCCCGTGTTCAAATTCCCCAACCGGGTGGGCGAGGGAAGGAAGCGCAATTCAAGTCCACTAGGTATTCCGCACCGATGTCCGGCTCCAATGCGAAGGGGAAGAAGGTTCTCCCTCGGACCCTCCCGACCCGGGTAACCTCCAACGGTTCGGAGAAGACCGAATTGGGGGTGCTGCCGACCCTGGAGGCCAGGCTCGGGACGCCGGCCAAACAGGCACGCCGAGCAATCTTTCAGAGCCCAATGAAGCCCGAACGCCCAGCGCCATCGAAGAAGTCTGTCTTCACGATACACCCCGGAGGGACCCGACGTTCAAGATCCCCAAATTCCGCTCTTCGTGCCACGTCCGGGCATACGGTAAACGATGCCAATCCGGGCGGCCCATTTCCTGATGGATCTACGCTGGACAGGGCTCCCGAAGAGCTTCGGATCTGGCCGCCTCCATCCATGACGCTATCGACCACCTCGACGGGGCGGAAGACCCCCGAGGAGAGGAATCCGAGTCCCGGTATCCAGGGTACTCCGAGCCAGACCGGCCAGGGTACCCCGCGTCAACAGACCCCCCAGAAGAAAAACCGGTCAACAGGAAGGGCATGACTGAGCAACCTTCACCCACTCAGGATTCGGCTAGCGCTTCAGCCGGGGTCCAACCAGATAGCCGCGGCGACTCAGTGGGCGCAATCCGGGAAATCGCGGGATCCGTTGGAGAGACAGGTGCCCTGCTGGCAACCGGGAACTGGGAGAGGGTCAGGTGGATGCCGGGCTGCAGAACCTCGGACTCAAGACGTTGCAGGTCTTTGGCCTGGGCCTGGTCGCCCTCATGGTCCTGGCTCAGCTGGGCGTGAACGTGACAGCCATCGTGGCGGGACTTGGAATCACCGGTTTGGTTCTGGGCTTTGCCGCCAAGGATACGCTGGAGAACTTCATCTCCGGCGTGACCATCCTCCTGGACCGGCCCTTCGTGGTAAACGACGTGATCCGGATCGAGGAGGTCTACGGATCGGTGCACGAGATCTCTCTCCGGTCCACCCGCGTCCTCACTCTCGGGCAGCGAACGCTGGTGGTGCCCAATACCCTCATGATCAATCAGAAATTGATCAACTTCTCCCGAGCCGGCCTCCTTCGCGTGGATGTCGACTTCGGAATCGCCTACAAAGAAGATATCGAAGAGACTCGACGCCGGGTCCTTGCCACTGTGGACGGGGACGACCGGGTTGCCGATGACCCTGCCCCGGATGTGGTCGTCACCTCCCTGGGCGAATCCAGCGTCGATCTCCGCTTCCGCTTCTTCGTTACCGATGCCAGTTTGGAGTATCCACTTCGCTTCGAGTACCTCGAGAAGATCCGAAAGGCCCTCGGGGAACCCGACATCGAGATCCCGTTCCCGCACCTCCAACTCCAACTCGACGAAGCGGGAGCCTTCGAACACTCGGCGTTGAAGCTCCATCTCGTCGGCAACGCCGGACCCCTGGAGGAGCAGCCCTGAGCCATGGACGATCGCCGAATCTTCCCTTTGAACGCTGACGGTCCCGATTCGAAAGGCAAGTACGTCCTCTACTGGATGCAGCAATCCCAGCGGGCAGACTTCAACCCGGCTCTCGAGTATGCGGCACGCCGGGCCAACCGCATCGGCTGCGGTTTGATCGTCGGGTTCGGGCTTACGGACTCCTATCCAGAAGCCAACGAACGGCACTACGCCTTCATGCTGGAGGGGTTGCGGGAGGTCCGGCACACCCTCCAGCAGCGTCGTATCAAGGTGGTGGCCAGCCTGGGTTCTCCGGAGGAGGTCGCCCTTGACCTGGGTCGTGAAGCGGTGTTGGTGGTCTGCGACAGCGGGCACCTCCGACACCAGCGCCGGTGGCGAGAGAGGGTTGCGACCGAGGCCGGTAAGGAGGTGGTCGAGGTGGAGGGTGACGTGGTGGTTCCGGTGACGGTTGTTTCGGAAAAGGTGGAGTATGCAGCCCGCACCATCCGTCCCAAGCTCACCCGACTGTGGCCCGAGTTCCTCGAAGATCTTCGGCCGACCGAAATGAAGGTCTCCTCTCTCCCTCTTCACCTGACCGGCGACCTTTACCTCCGGGATCCAGAACAGGGACTGAAAGGCCTCGGCGTGAACCGGGCGGTGGGCCGCGTGACCCGCTTTCGTGGCGGAACCTCGGAGGCCCGTCGGCACTTGGGCCGGTTCCTTCGATGGCACCTTCCGGGCTACGCCGACGCACGGAATGATCCGGCTGATCCCCAATGCTCAACCCTCAGCCCCTACCTGCACTTCGGGCAGATCTCCCCGGTGGAGGTTGCCCGAAAGGCCCAACGGGCCACCGGAGCGTCCGATTCAGACAAGGCGGCCTTTCTCGAAGAGCTCATCGTGCGGCGTGAGCTGGCCGTGAACTTCGTCCACTACCACGCCCATTACGATCGCTTTCAGTGTTTGCCCGATTGGGCCCAAAAGACGCTGGCGGATCATGCCGGCGACGAGCGGCCCGTACGGTATTCCCGAGCCGATCTGGAACGAGCCGGTACGGAGGACGAATACTGGAATGCCGCTATGACGGAGATGCTGAAGACCGGATACATGCACAACTACATGCGTATGTATTGGGGTAAGAAGATCCTGGAATGGTCCGACACACCCGAGACCGCCTTTTCCACGGCCCTCTACCTAAACAACAAGTACTTTCTCGATGGGCGGGATCCCAATTCCTACGCGAACGTTGCCTGGATCTTCGGCCTCCACGACCGGCCCTGGCAGGAGCGCCCGATCTACGGGAAGGTCCGCTACATGAACGCATCCGGGTTGGAGCGCAAGTTCGACATTCAGGAGTACTGCCGTTGGGTCCGTTCCCTCTAGGCGAGGTTCCAGGCCGTCATCCAGCGCCGTCAGATTCGTGTGGGGGAATCCACTCCAGGCTGAAATAGCTCAGAGGCCGCTCCGACGGTTGGGGACGCTAC
>CBDUAX010000086.1:0-11523 GCA_965365235.1 uncultured bacterium | reverse complement strand
ACGGGGAGGCCGGCCACAAACTCCTTCTCCGGAAAAGCTCTGAAGATTCCCCGGTATGGATCCGGCATGGGAAGCTTGTGCACCCAGGAACGTCTCCCCTCGCCGCCCGGTCCGTCGAACTTGCTGGGGCTCAGATCAACCAAAGCTGAGGTGTGCCCATGGTAGGCGCCATCCAACACCAGGACGTCCTTCCGTTTGGTGTGGGCCCGGGCCATCCGCAAAGCCAGCTCGTTGGCTTCACTCCCGGAGTTGACGAAATACACCTTTGAGAGGGGCTCCGGGAATAGGGCCACCAGACGTTGGGCATACTCCACCAGGAGGTCGTGGAGATACCGGGTGTTGATATTCAGCACCGCCATTTGTCGGCGGCCGGCCTCCACCACCCTGGGGTGACTGTGGCCCACGTTCGAGACGTGGTTCACACAATCCAGAAAGGCCTGGCCGTCTTCGTCGAAAAGGAACTGGCGCAGGCCCCGAACGATCTTCAGAGGCTCCTGATAGGAGATGTTCAGGTTGGGCCCCAGGTGCCTCTTCCGGGCGGTCAGGAGTTGATCTTTCGAAGCACCACGATGAGTAGACAGACTCACGCCCGAGGGACGGCCGACCTCGGAAGGACCGGGGCGCTCGGGAAAGAGGAGTTGGGTGGTCAGGGACGCCTCTCCAGCGCCGGGATCCTGCATCCCCAGGATCAGGTTCGGATCGGGGGAAAGAGCCTTCCAGATATCCCGCTGAGAGGGGCGGCAGACCCCGGGGAAATTCCCTGTGTAGCCCAGGGTGTCGGTGAGGATCTGGAAGTGGAGATGGGGCGCCCAGTTCCCATTGATGGGGAAGGACCCGATGTGGGCGATGGCGTCACCTTTTTTGACCGTTTGGCCTGGAGTGAGCCCCGTGAGGACGTCCTCGGCAAGGTGTCCATAGAGGGTCCAGAACCGAAGCTTGCTCGTCGCGTTCGGGGTCCCCCCCCTGCTGGAATCTCCCCCGACACCCTGGGCCCCGCCATTGTCCCCTGGGCCCTCTTCCACGCGGTGCTCCAGGATCAACGTCGGCCCATAATCCAGATTTCCCTCATTCTTCTGGACGGAGTGGACCACGGCATCGAAGGGGGCGAAGACCTGAGACCCCGCATCCACGAAGAGGTCGATGCCCAGGTGAACAGTTCGCCACTCCCCCCCGTCATCGGTGGGCGCCTTGAAGATCTCCGAGGTATACCATCGGCGTACCTCGTCGTATCGCCCCACACCGACCGTGGCTTCCACGGCCTTCATCTTCCGGAACAAGACGTCGGTCCATCCCTGGACGTCTCCGGGCTCCGGGGTGACGCCGAACTCCACCGAATCCACACTCAGGTCGAATACATGGAAGGGAGTCTTGGATAGATCGAGTGGCATCGCGGCCTCCGCCCCCTCCTCCAACCCGCGGGAAGTCGATCCATCCGGACCCGAGCCGGAATCACCTCCACCTACCAACCCGCCGATAAAAAAGGCGGGAGCGCCAGCGATGATGGGCGCCGCCGTCTTGCCGTGTTCTTCAAGCCACCACGCCACATCGGCCGCACCGGGCACAGGCTCGAACCCGCAGGCCTTTCGGAAGAGGAAATGCGGCAACTCCTGGCTCTCTCCGGCCATCCTTTCGAGGATGGACCAGGCAGAGGTTTCGCTGACCGTGAGGTATTCGTCCCCCGGCTCCCGCCGCTTCTGCTCTGCGGCGATGGCCACGCTGGCGCAGAGCCTGAGGCCCATGAGGGGGAGGAGCGCCGCCGCTTCGGCCTCCGAGATGGGGAACGCCTTGTGGTATCCCTCTACCACCTGGGCTGCCACCGAAAAGGGGTCCTTCTTTCCAAACATGGCGTGGGCCGCTGCGATGGCCGCCTCGCCGACGGTGAAGCTTCGGACAGAATCCCTGAAATCCAGTACTCCGATGACCCTTCGGTCATGGGGAGACATACCCGTCGACGGTGGGTTGACCAGAACATTGTGATCGTTGGCGCCGCCATGGACCACGCTCATGCGAAGATCGGTAACCAGAGGTCCCAGGGCATCCAGGAACCGCGCCGAGGTTTTTTCCAGGAGAGAACGTCGAGTGGGGTCTTCGATGAACTGGATGTGTGACGCCACCACCCGACCTGCCGCCCTCAGGTCCCACCTTAGCTCCCGGCTCTGGGCCGGGTGGGAGAAGTTCTGGAGCGCCTTGTCCATCCCCCCCAGGTAGGAGCCCAAACTCCGAAACAGGTTTGGAGTCTTCGGGTTCACCTGCCTGAGGATCTTTCCTGGGATCCAGGTCAGGATACGAGCAGGGAAGCTTGCGTCCTGGAGACCGGGGATCTGAACGATCTCGTTCCCTCGAGCGTCTCGGAGCACCTTTGGGAGTGAGAACCCCCCCTTGGCCAGATGCTCCAACATGCGGTTCTGAAAATCCAGGTTCTCCGGATCTTCCCCAGCCGGGGCCACCTCCAGGACATACTTTCGGCCTGTCTTCTCATCGTTGAGAATAAATCTCTGGTCCCGGTCCGAGGGTATGGCCTCCGCCTGGGTGACCAGGGCACCGAACCGTTCCGCGGCAATGCGGAGGGCTTCTTCCGGAGTGATCTGGGGTCGGGCGTGAGGATTGCTGTCCATGGGTTCTCGCTTTCCTTCTACTCTTTGCCCTGGATGACACTCCAGTCGGTGTCGTCGGCCTCGAACTCCGCTCTATCCTGGCTGGTCGACCGCCTCATGACCAGTTCACAGTAGGGATCTCCGGCTGGTACCGACCGGAGTTGGACCAGTTTGTAGTCCGGATTGAAGGCCATGGAGCTCGAGGGATCCACGAGGCAATAACACGCCCCGAGCTCCTCCTTCCCCAGTTCGGTCCAGACTCTGCCCATCACACACCCATGGGCCCGGATTCTCCTCTCGCCGTCGACCTCTACCTCTTCGATCTTGTCGTGCATCCCGAGGCTGGGAAGGTCGGAAAGGCTCCGGAAGCTCTCTGGCCCGAGATCCAGGCTCTCCTCAGAGGCCCGCTCCTTCTTCTTCTCACCGATCATACGCCCATATCCTTTGATGGCCTGGGCCGCCACCCTCTTCCCCTCTTCCTGCCCCAACTCTTCGACCAGAGCTTCGGCGAAGGCGAGATGGAGCAACGCCAGCCGCCGACAGGCCAGCGCGACCTGCTCCTTCGCTTCTTGTACGGGAATCAGATCCTCACTCATGGGTCCCCCTCCCCCGTTTTACAGATGTTTCGACGGAACCTCGGCCCTCTCAACGACGAATCACCAGCTCCGAAAGCGCTGGCCGAGCCGATTTGATGCTGCCAACAGCGGTCCACCCCACGGCGATGTGGAAATGGACCTCGATATGGTCAGGAAGCCCGTACTTCTTCTGGAAGTCCTCACCGGTGTCGCTGGTTTTGCTCGTCTTTTTCAACTCCGACAACCACACCGCTCCCAACCCCAGTGCGTGGGCCATCAGAAGCATTTGTGTGCCGGCGGCTGCTGCGTCGAAGCCGGTGTTCTGGGGGACCAGCCGATCGTGGCACACCGCCTCTGCAGCCCGTTTGTCGTGGCAGATCACGATGATGGCGCCGGCGTTCTTGGTGGAGATGTCGCTCCAGATCATGGATTTTTCTTCCGGAGTCGTCAGCACGACAAAGCGGAGGTGACCCAGGTTGCATCCGATGGGTGCCGCATTTCCGGCCTCCAGGATCTCCTCCAGCATGTCTTCGGGAATAGGTTTGTCGATCCAGTCCCGGATGGAACGCCGGCCCCAGATCAACTTCCGAACCACCTCCATCTCGTCTTGACTGAACGGCGCCGGGAGAGACTCCTCCACACCGGGTGCCTCACCGGATCTGATCCGACCAGCAACGGCCAGGTACCGCTTCACCCACTCGATGTCGGGGGTGTCTTCGGGGAGGCCCCTTTCTCGCCAGACATCGAAAACCAGCTGGGCCTGTTCCCCGAAGTTGGGGATGGCTTTCCGTTTCCCTTTCAGCAAGATCGGGTAGAGAGGGACTTCGATCATGTGGTGCACCCGCTCGCGCAGGACCCCTCCAAGGGCTTCGGGTGGCATCTCCAGAAGATCGACCCTGGAGTATTCCTGAAATGTGTATTTCAGCTTGGTCTTCGAGCCCACGCTCTACTCCCCTTCTTGGATCTGGCTCTTCCCCAGGGCAGGGAAGAGTCAGTGGTGGACGTCACCGGCACGGTTGTCCAGTGCGGATCGTCAACGGCTTGGCATTGCCAGCACGAGAACACAGGCAAGGGTCACCAGGATACCCAGAAACAGGGGAACCAGATGGGTTCCATCTCGCAGGAAACCCACCAAACCGTAGAGGGCCAAAGTGTTGGCCAAAAGGTTCAGAACCAGGCCCCAGACCCGAGCAGACCAGAGTCCGTAACGACGGTCCAGATCGATCATCGGATCCACCATCCTATCCGATTGAAAACGTAGACGATGGCGACGCAGTTGAGGAGGGTGAGTTGAAGCATGATGCCGAGGTTCCACAGGTACGACCTGCTCCGGTCCTCACCGAGAAGGCGGCGGTCGTTCAGTAGAAGGTAGAACGACCACCCGACGACGTTGGTGGCCAGAGAGAGAAAGGCCGCGATGGCGATGACCAGCCAGACGGGCCTGGGGTACCAAACCGCCAGGAATCCGACCTGTGGCAAGAGTGCGCAGACCTTCCACCTCCACGACCCTGTGTCCGGCCTCCAACCCAAGGCCTCGTGGATCGCGATGGCTCCGGCGATGCCCATGCCCACAGTCGTTGAAATGGGCACAGCCAGGAAAGCGACGTAGAAAAGGACCGCCGACCAGGTAGGTCCGAGAAGTGGGGCCAGGGATGCGGCCAGCTCCGGCGCCGTCTCAGGTGTGATCCCCACCTTGTGCAGTGTGCCTGCAAAGACGGCCATGACGAGGAAGTTGACCAGCACGAAGGGGAGAAAAAGCCCGAAGACGATGTCCACCCGAGCCAGGGTCTCGTGCTTCCGCCCCCATCCCCGGGCCAGTCCCGCATACTGGAACAGCACCCAGTCCATCACACCGATGGCAGCCGCCGAGGAGGCCACGAAGAGGTCGACGCCCTCCACCCCGGAAGGGAGCCATGGCACGAAGGTGCCGCGAGCCAGGGCTCCCCAGTCCACTCCAACCAGGGCCAGGCAGATCCCAAAGCAGACCAGCATGAGACCGATCGCGAGCTTCATGAAGTTTTCGACGATGGCGATTCCCCTCTTCCCCCGGCCATAGCTCAGCGTCAGGTAGCTGGTGACCAACATGAAGAGGATCCAATTGACCTGCCGGGGGAACTCGAACCCGAGCATGGGAGCCAGGGATTCGATGAGGTGGGTACCGATGCTGTACTGCCCGAAGTTGAAAATGATCGCCACCGCGGCTGTCCCGATGAGACCCGTCATCAGGGATCCGACGATCAGTCCGTGATACCGATTCTGCTCGATGATGACCCGGAACCCACCCCGGCATGTGAAGCGGGCGGACGCTGCCATCATAAACATGCCCAGGCCCATGGACAGCCAGATCATCCACAGGGTTTTGTAACCGAAGGCTGCACCCGAAAGCATGGCGGCCGTGAGGGTGCCGGCTCCCAGGGTGGTTGCGGCGCCCAGGAACCCTGGTCCGCCCAGCTTCAGATAGCCTACTAGCTTCGACCATGGGGGTGCCTGGCTGAGCCGCTCCAACTCGGCGGCCTCGGCTTCCAGGCGCTCCGGGGGTAAAGCTTCGGCCAGAGGGTACCGTCGGACCTCATCCCGATCACTCATGCAACCTCCCTTTGGGCCCAGGAGTCACGGGCTCAGGAGACTTCGGTGTGGTGTGGAGCCGCGCGGCGACGGTCGGCCACCTCACCTCATTCGCCACCTACCGGCTGGCCAATCCTCCAGCGATCTCTCCCCCGTCCAGGACGTAGACCTGCCCCGTGATGTACTCTGCCTCTTTGGAGGAGAGAAAGGCAAAAAGGGCCGCCACCTCCTCTGGGGTCCCGTGGCGTTTCAGGGGGAGCTTCCGGTTTACCTCCTCCAACATCTCGTCGGTGTATTCCGCCCTTTGCATGGGCGTGAGGATATAGCCTGGGGCGACGGCATTGACCCTGATAAGCGGAGCGAACTCCAGCGCCATGGATTTGGTGAGCTCGATGACCCCGGCCTTGCTGGCGTTGTAATCGGAATAGTACTTGTAGCCCATGATTCCGTTGGTTGACGCGGTGTTCAGGATGACGCCGCCCTCATTCTGCATCATGTGCCGAGCCACCGCCTGGGCCACGAAGAAGACACCGTTCAGATTCACCCCGATCACCTTCTCCCAATCTTCCCGAGTGATTTCCAGGAAATCGTCGTGACGAATGCTGATACCGGCATTGTTGATGAGTATGTCGATTCCTCCCAGAGCCTCCACGGCCCTCCCGACGGCATGCTCGACCTGATCCTGATCCGAGACGTCACAGACAACGACCTCGGTCAGCTCCTTCATCTCGCTGGATAGCTTCTCGCCCGCCTCGAGGTCACGGTCGAACACCACGACCTTCGCCCCCTCTTCCAGGAAGCGTGCGGCCGTGGCGGCCCCGATTCCACTCGCCCCGCCCGTAACGATCACGCGTTTTCCGTCGAGTCCCTGCATGGCAAAATCCTCGGTTATTTTCTTTTTGGTGCCTGGTCTCACGGAGCCGCCAGGCGATAAACGCTCCCGTCACGATATCCAGAGATCACCTTGTAGTAGCCCGTCAACCAGCGGTCGGTCTGAACATCCCCGGAATCCACTCTCAGGGGTTCTCCACGGAAGGAACTGAGCTTGTTCGGCGTCGCGGCGATCAAGATCCGGTCCTTTCCTACTCGCCTGATCACTCGAGAACTGATGGGCTGGTTCCCTCTGCCGAAGAGGTATCCCTGGCCACCGACGGGTGTGACGACGATGCTGCTCGGGCCGCCCTCCAGCATTGCCAGGATCTCCTCCTCTGCCAGGTCTTTTCCGAGCAGCTCTTTATTCCGCACCAGGTCCACCCCTACCAGGCTGAAGTCCAGCTCCAGGGTCCTCATCAAAACCGCCGTGGTAGTCCCCGGCCCAATCACATACGTCACATCTTCTTCCATACGCTGGATGATGGCGTGGGCGATGTCCTTCTGGACCGCTTGCTCCTCCTCCGCACTTCCAGCCTTTAGTCCCTGTACGTGGCCCCTTCGGTAGGGAATCGTCATGTACCCGAAGAGTCGCGCCGCCACCTGCCCCCCCCTCAGGGCCGCCTCGTCGATGTCCATGACCTCGGCGGCTCTGGTGTTCTTGACCTCGCCGACGATGTGTTGGACGGCCAACTCTCCTCCACGGGCAGGGTTCACCGCAAAAACTGCCGAATGCATCTTCACCCCGGTGGGAATTCCGAGACATACGACCTGGTCTCCGATCTCGGACACGATATCTCTGGCCGTTCCATCGCCACCGGCAAACAAGATCAGATCCACGCCCAGCCCTTTCATCCGGGCGGCAGCGTCTTTCGTATGTGCGGGGGTTGTCCGGTCCACGGGATCCATGGCCAGTACTTCTGGCTCTCCACCCCATTCCCTCACCACTCTCTCGCCCATCTCCCCGGGAGCGGTGACGAAGGTGAGCCATGTTGGAGCCGAGTCGAAGGCCTTCGACGCACCCATGGCCAACAACGCCTCCAGCGCTCGCTGGGCGGACCGTGGGGAGGCCCCCAGGGAGAGGGCCATCCGCAGGGTGTCCTCCCCGTCCGTCCCTTTGAGGCCGACCCTTCCCCCCATGCCGGCGATGGGATTGACGATGAGGCCGACGGTCTTCATGCCGCCCGTTTTTCCTTTCCTGATCGAGGCGAACCGCCGCACCACCTCATGTTCGACCGGATCCTAGATCCGGTCCCTCTTCCCCTGGGCGCACTTCTTCTGGTATGCGCGCCAGGTGATGGCCCACTTGTCAGGATCGTCCAGGGTCTCGTGACCCGGCCGGTGAGTGACGCTTCGATGGGGGGCGGTCTTCACCAGCTCCGGGTTCTCATATGCCTCAGAGGAGACCTGCTTCAGAACGGCGATGTACTCGTCCAGCTCGGCTTTCGAATAGGATTCTGTGGGCTCCAGCGTCATGGGTTCCGGAACCACGAAGGGATGGTGGCTGGACCACATGTGCATCCCGAAGTCAGCCAAACGACAAGTGATGTCCCACGTCCCCACACCCGTCTCCTTGAAGAGCTGATCCCAGCTGTAGCGCACTTGTTCGATTCGGTGGTGGCCCTCGGCGTAGGGTGCGCAGGCCCCCCTGATCTCCAGGACCTTCCTGAACAGGTAGTTGTTGTTCAGGACCGCCACTCGCGCCGCTTCTTCGAGTCCATCGGCTCCCAGAGCCCTGATCCAGGAATAGGCCTTGATGACGGCGGCCAAAACCCCGTGGAAGCTGCGGATCTTCCCGATACTCTTGGGGAGGTCATAGTTGAGGAAGTACTTCGAACCATCGAACTCCACGAGAGGCGCGGGGAAGAAGTCCTTCAGCGCCTCGGTGGCCCCAAGGGCCCCGCTTCCCGGTCCCCCGCAGCCGTGAGGGGAGGAGAAGGTCTTGTGGAGGTTGAAGAAACAGAGGTCGAAACCGGCCTCCTTCGCCCGGGTTATGCCGAGAATCCCGTTGGCGTTGGCCTGATCGTATCCGCACAGCCCTCCCACCTCATGGACAGCCTCCGTGAACTCGGCGATCCGTGGATTGAAGATCCCCGTATCCTCGGGATTGGTGATGAAGAGAGCCGCCGTGCGTTCGGAAACCGCCGCCCTCAGCGCCTCCAGATCCGGCAGGCCTTCGCTGTCCGGATAAAGGGTGATGATCTTGTAGCCCAGCACCGAAGCGGCAGAGTGGTCAGACGGATGGGAGAAGATGGTGGTGATGATCTCATCTCTCTGGTCTCCTTCTCCGGCATCCTGGTGGTAGGCCCGAACCATGGATGCCATGCCCAGAATCGCTTGGGAGCCGCCCCCGGGCTGGAAGCTGAACCGATCCAGGCCCGAGATCTCTCTGAGGAACAGATCGAGCTGATGGATGATGCTCAGGATGCCCTGAGCCGTCTCTTCCGGCTGGAGGGGATGCATAGCCAGAAACTTCGGCGAGGTGGCGAACTGTTCGTTGATCTTCGGACTGTACTTCATGGTGCAGGTGCCCTGTCCAATATCCACGTTCAGGTCTGCACCCAGGTTCTCCTGCGATAACCGTAAGAAGTGCTTCAGCACCTGCATCTGCCCCAACTCGGGCAGGGCCGGCGGTTCCTTCCGAAGCATATTCGGGGGAAGGGTGGACGTGCCATCACCGATTTCCTCTTCGATTGCAGGATCGGCTTGCGGTGGCAGGACGCCTCGCTCCCCTGGCTGGTGGAGCTCGAAGATGATGGGCTCGTCCCATTTGGCCTGGTGGAACTTCCTGAGCTTCGTATTCAGATCCATTCCCATGGCACCTATTCCTTATCGTGGCTAGACCAGCTCCGTGCCGATGCTACCCCCGGAGGGCTTTGCTCAGAGCTTGAACCAGCTGGTCGATTTCTTCTTTCTTGTGGATCTCCGTCACGCAGACCAGCGCCGCGTTCCCCAACCCAGGGAAGGACGCCGTGAGGTCCACCCCACCGAAGATCCCTTCCTTCAGTAGCTCGTCATGGATGGCTTGGACCGACCTTCCGGACGGACTGTAGTCCACGACGAACTCCTTGAAGCAATGGGCCCCGGGGAAGGCGAGGCGCGCACCCTCCAACGCCGAGATCTTCTTTCGCGCGTAGAGTGAGTTCTGCAAGATGGTCCGGCCCACTTCCTCCATTCCCCGAGGTCCCAACAGAGCCAGGTAGACCCCTGCGGTGATTCCCCAGAGTGCGGTTGCAGTGCCGATGAACTCCTTTGCGGTTTCCCGGTGGGCAAAGGAGGTGCGGTCGTAGGTGACGTCCCCGAAGCCGTACTCACCAGGCTCGCTGGTAGACTCAATGCCGAAGAGTCTGGAGGGGTACTCCATCACGAACCGCTCTTCGTCACGGGTGGCGATGTAGCCTGCCTGCCCCCCCCCGAACTGCATGTGGAGGCCCAGAGGTTGGATGTCTCCGCAAACAATGTCTGCTCCGTAACGGCTCGGCGGGGTGAGGATACCCAGGGAAATGGGATCGGCCCCAACCACAGACAGCGCCCCGGCCTCGTGGGCCATGTCGGAGATGGTCTGCCCCTGATCTTCGATACAACCGAGATAGGACGGGTTCTCGAAGTAGACGCAGGCCACATCGTCGTTGAGCTTGGCTGCGAGGTCTTCCAGATCCAGTCGTCCGGTTTCGGAGTAGTGGGCGACCTGGGTGATCTTCACGATGCCCTGGCAGTAGTTCCGGATGCCCGAAAGCCGGTCCGGGGCAAGGGTGTCGCTGACAAGGGCCTCTCCCCGGCCCGTGATCCGGGCGGCCATTCGGATCGAGGTTTGGGCAGCCTGAACCCAGTCGTAGGTGGGTACGTTGACCACATCCATGTCCACGAGCTCGGCCATCAGGCTCTCGTATTCGAAGAGAGCCTGAAACCGGCCATGGTCTTCGAACGGCTCTCCCGCATACCCGGTGAGGAACTCCGACCTCCCCTGGATTTCGTCGCAGACGGCCGGAACGTAGTGCTGTGAGCAACCGCCTCCCAGAAAGCTCAGGGTCTCCTCACAGGTCTGATTCCTGGAGAGAACTTGGTGGAGGTGGCGTTTCAGATCGCTCTCGGCTACCAACGCCTCGGGGAGGTTCATTCGTCCACGGAACCTCAGGTTGTCCGGGATATCCTGGTAGAGCTCATCGATGGATGCCGCCCCGATTGCGGCCAACATCTCTTCCTGGACCTCGGGGACGGAGTTGGGGATGTACGGGTGTACCCTTTGCTTGTCCCTACCCATTGCCAGTCCTTTCAAAGGAATCGTCGTATTCGAAGTCGTCTTCCGGGCAGGTCCCTATGCCGTGCCGCCGCCGTCCACCGTGAGGAAGGCTCCCGTCACCCAGGTGGACATTTCACTGGCGAAGAAGAGGACCGCATTGGCCACGTCTTCCGGAGTACCGACCCTGTTCAAAGGCCGGTCCGCGGCCTCCGCCATAAACTCTTCGGGATCCTCCCCCAGCTGTTCGCATTCGCTCCTGAGCATGGGCGTGTCGATGTCGCCTGGGCAGACGCAGTTCACCCGGATGTTATGCCGACCATGGTCGATGGCCATGGCTCGGGTGAGGTTCAGGACTCCACCCTTTGCAGCGCAGTAGGACACAGCGTCGGGCCCGCCCGTGAAGGACCAGCCGGAGCCGGTGTTCACGATGCTCCCCCCCCCTCCGGCGATCATGTGGGGGATGACGTGATGGGAGAGGAGGTAGGTGCCCTTCAGGCTTACGTTCAGGGCCAGGTCCCACTCCTCCTCCAGCAGGTCGACGGTGTTCTTCCTGATGGCCACGCCGGCATTGTTGAATAGGATGTCGATCTTCTGGTAGTCGGTGACGATCTGCTCGGTTGTGCGCCTGCAATCGGTGGCTGAGGTCACATCACAGTGGTAATACGAGGCCCGGAAACTG
>CBDUAX010000085.1:0-11557 GCA_965365235.1 uncultured bacterium | reverse complement strand
AAGATCGTGTTCTTATAGGGTAATGTGGTTAAGTATTACGGGCGGGGAGTCTATACGCAAGGATTCGGTTGGTCCCTCCCGGATCGACCGGTGCGGGGGGTTCCCGGCGCGGTGACCTGAGAGGGCGTTGCGCCTGGTAAAGACCCTTCCTCCTCTCCCTCCGCGGCAGCCCCCCGGGGCGGGAGCCGGCACACCCGGTCTCGGACCCTTGGGCGAGAGGGTTTCTTGAGTCCAGACGCTTCACCGGATCGGAGCGGTTGTTGGAGAGTAGGACCGGTTTGAGCTGAAACGCTGAGGTGAACCCCGCTTTTCAGTTACTCCTGTCCGTGGCCATCCATCCCGAGCGCCCATTTGGGGCCCGGACCAGGAGGAACTCCCCAAAGGTCCCCAGGACCGGTATCTCCGCACCGTCGGGGACTTCATCCATGACCGGCGCCCCGTGCACCGGTTCAGCCTGAAGCGGTTGCGCCTGGGCCACCTGCTCCAGCCAGAGAGGCTCACCCATCTCCTCGGTCAGGCGCCCCTCCACAAAGCCCGAGCTTCCATCCGGAAGCTGTACCCGGTACCAGGTTCCGACCCCTCCAAGGACTCGCACCGCCGTATGCTGGGGCAGGTCGGCCAGAACCTGAGCCCGACCCATGGGGCGGTCCCTGAGGTTGATCTCCTGGCCCCCGACCCGGACCCACTTCCCGAGACCCGCCAGCTCCACTTCGACCGGAGCTATCTCACCAGGAGGTTGAGCCAGGTAGTCCCATGGATCGAAAGGTCCTTCTCCACGGAAATAGAGGCCGAAGTGGAGGTGGGGGGGGGTGGTCCGGGCGTTCCCGGTGTTTCCCACCGTGCCGATGGTGTCGCCCGCCTCGACCCTGGCGCCCCTGCGGGTAAGGATCTGATTCAGGTGGGCATAGTAGACGTTCGCCCCCCGCCGATCGTCACGGAGCCAGATGACGCGGCCCCCGATGCCGGTTGTGTCCACGCGACGAACGACACCTGCGGAGGTCGCCACCACGGGCGTGCCCCTTGGCGCAAAGATGTCCACGCCATGGTGGACCCTGCGCCCGGCCTCTCTGGGATCCCCGAAGTAGCTCCCAATGGCGCGAGAGGTTCGGCCAGCCACCGGAAAAGCCAAAGCCGCATCGTTCTGGATCGTGACCCGGAAACGGCCGCTCCTGAGCAGCTCGGGCTGAATCCTCAGGAGGTATTCGCCTGACCGCCGAGGTTCGAAAACCAGCGGTGCCCCCGGCTCTGGAGAGAGGACGTGGACCGGCGGCTGGAGAGTATCGGGAGCGGATCGGAACAGGTCGACGAAGAGCCGGGCCGCATCCTGATCCCCATTCTGAACATCCACTTCCACCATCAACCGCTGGCCCCGCTTCAGGGAGAAACGGTACCCAAGGGCCGACGGCTCTTCGGAGGGGAAAAAACCCTCTTCCTGATACGGAGGAGCCATGGCAAGGGGCCGTTCGAGGGCCGTCCTGGCCGCAGCCATCCACTTTTGTCCCAAGGCGGATGAGGCCAATCCCGATTGGGAAAGGCCCATGAGGTATTCCTCGTGAGGAGTGGGGTCTCGGAAGAACTCCCGGACGTTTTCGAGAGGGCCGCCCTGACCCCTGAAGGCGATGGAAATCCCAAGGCTGGCCACCGCCAAAACCAGGGCCACCACCGCGGTGAGGGTGGAGACAGCCGGCCGACGGCGGGGACGGTCCGTACGCCCCTCCACCGAAAAAGAGGCGGGCGGGGAGGCGTTGTTCCCGTGGTAGGTGGGTGAAGCCTCAGGATCCTTTTTCATGCCCTTCCTTACGAAATCTGGCCCCATCGTGTTCCCTGAGTAACGGTTTCGGAAACACGAGGTCTGAAAGATGACCTCATCGGCCCGGGAACGCCACCTGCGGCCGGATCCAGATGAATTGATCGAAACCCCTGTTCTTTCTATACTTTCTGGCTCCTATCTCCCCTCATTTCGAGACGTCTGACCGTGGTTCGTATTGCCGGGATCGAAGCCGGGAGCATCGCCGACGAGCTCCAGCTGGAAATCGGGACCCGCATCGTCCGAATCAACGGACAGCGGGTCCGTGACGGTATCGACCTGACCTTCCTCCTTGCCGACACTGAGCTTTCCCTGGAGACCGTCTCCCCAGGGGGCACCGTGGAGCTCGTGGAGATCGACCGCCGTGAAGGGGAGCCGGTGGGGATCGTTCCGGCGCCAGATGCCATCCGGGAATGCGCGAACGAATGTGTCTTCTGCTTCATCGATGGGAACCCGAAGGACGCCCGCCAGAGCCTCTGGCTCCGGGACGACGACTTTCGCCTCTCATTCACCTATGGGAGCTACGTCACCCTCACGAACCTGGGTCCCAAGGGACTCCAGCGGTTGGCGGACCAGAAAATCTCTCCCCTCTACGTCTCCGTTCATGCCACCGATCCCGAGACCCGGATCCGCCTGCTCAAGAACGACCGGGCGGGGCTGATTCTGGACCAACTCCGGTTTCTTCTGGACGCCGGCCTCGAGGTCCACACCCAGGCCGTGATCTGCCCTGGATGGAATGATGGCCCTCGGCTAGACCAAACCATGGCTGACCTTTATGCCCTGGGGAATGGGATCCGGACCCTATCCGTCGTGCCGGTGGGCCTCACCAAGTACAACATCAACCGGCCCGTAAGGCTCCTCACCTCAGAGGAAGCTGCACGCACAGCGGCCCAGGTGGAGACCTTCAGGGGGCAGATCGAACGGGAACGGGGTCAGGGTTGGGTCTATGCGGCCGATGAGATGTACCTCAGGGGGGAGATGCCAATTCCTCCTTCCACCCACTACGACCACTGGGACCTGACGGAAAACGGGGTGGGGGCGGTGGCCAACTTTTTGGATTCCTTCGAGGGGGATCGCGGAGGTGCAACGCATGGAGGGGCGACGAATCCGAATCCTCACGGGGGAATCCATGGCTCCGTTTCTCCAGGATCTTGCGCCCCGGGTTTCGGAAGCAACGGGTTCCTGGGTGGTCGTGCACCCCGTTTCGAACCATTTCTATGGCGAAGTGGTCACTGTGGCCGGTCTCCTGGGGGGAAAAGACCTCTTGTCTGCCGTGACCGATGCTCGTCCGGATGACCTGATCCTCTTGCCCAAGGAGGCTTTGAACGGTGACGACCTCTTCATCGACTCCTTTTCCCTGGAGAGCTTCCGGGAAGCCGTCGCGCCGGCAGAGGTTCGGCCGGCCCTCGATCTCACTGAAGCACTGAGAGCCCCATGAGCCGGACCATTCCCGTTGTGGCCGTAGTGGGACGCCCGAACGTGGGAAAATCCACCCTGTTCAATCGGTTTGTCGGCCGCCGCATGGCCATCGTGGACGACAAACCCGGGGTGACCCGAGACAGGAACTTCGCCCACGCAGAGTGGGCCGGACATCGGTTTTTTGTCGTGGACACCGGGGGGGTCATCGAGGGCAGTGATGAACCGCTGGACAGGGCGGTCCGGAAGCAGGCCCTGGCGGCGGTGGAGGAGGCCGATGTCATCCTTTTCGTGGTGGACAGCCGGACCGGTGTCCATCCTCTGGATGAGAAGCTGGCCGAGATCTTGAGGAAGAGCCCGCAGCCCGTGATCCTGGTGGTGAACAAGGTGGACAACCTTCCCACGGATCAAAGCCATCTGGACTTCTGGAACCTGGGTATGGGAGAGCCGATCCCCCTCAGCGCAATTTCGGGAAAGGGCTCCGGAGACCTCCTGGACAAAGTGGTGGCGGAGTTTCCCGAGGTCCCCGAAGACGAAGAAGAGGAGGGCCTGATCCGAGTGGCGGTGGTGGGGAAGCCCAACGTCGGGAAGTCCTCCCTTGTGAATCGCCTCTTCGGTGAGGACCGGGTGGTGGTGAGCGAGGTGGCGGGTACCACACGAGACCCGGTGGACACCCCCATGCAGTACCACGGGAAGACGCTGGTTTTCGTGGACACCGCCGGCCTCCGCAGGCAGTCCCGAATCACGGACTCCCTGGAGTACTACAGCTCGCTCCGGACGGCCAGGGTGGTGCAGGAGGCCGACGTCTGCCTGGTGCTGGTGGACGGGTCGGAAGAATTGGCCATTCAAGACCTCAGGGTGGCAGAACAAGCCTGGGAAGCCGGGTCAGGCGTGGTCTTGGTGGTCAACAAATGGGATTTGGTTGAAAAAGACACCTACACGGCCCCGGATCGAGAAAAGGCAATGCGGAAGAAGGCGCCCTTCCTCCAATGGGTGCCCATCCTCTTCACCTCGGCCCTCTCAGGTCAACGAATCCGGAAGACGCTGGATCTCGTTCTGGAGGTCCAGGAAGAGCGATATCGACGAATCGACACCCATGAGGTGAACGAGGCCCTCGAACGGTTGGTAAGGCATCAACCGCCTCCCCACTCCCGTGGCCGGCAGGTGAAGCTCAGGTATGGGACGCAGGTTTCGGTGGCGCCTCCGACGTTCGTGATCTTCTCCAACCTCCCGAAGGAGATCCCGGCCCACTACATTCGCTACGTCAACAACAGCTTCCGGAGTCGGTGGACCTTCATGGGCACACCCCTCCGTATTCGATTCCGAAAGAGCCAGAGCGGTTGATGCTCTCCTCGACAGCCTCGGTGGCTCCCAGGTACACACCATGATGCCATTCCTACTCCTCCTTTTGGCCTACATCATCGGAGCGACCCCCAGCAGCTATTGGATGGGGCGGGTCTTCTTCGGCGTCGATCTTCGAACCGTCGGGAGCGGCAATCTCGGGGCCACCAACACCTTCCGGGTCCTGGGGTGGAAAGCCGCCGTCCCCGTGGCGCTGGTGGACGTCCTGAAAGGATGGTTCCCGGTCTGGTTCTTCCCCCAGCACGATTACACCTCCACCTGGAGCTGGACCCTCGGGTACGCGGCGGCTGCCATTCTGGGGCATGTCTTCTCATTCTGGGTGAGGTTCAAGGGAGGGAAGGGGATCGCAACCAGCGCTGGTGCACTCATCGGGCTATCCCCCTGGGGTGTCCTGGTAGCCTTCCTGGTATGGGTCGGCGTCACCTTCTCCTCTCGGATCGTCTCCCTGGGGTCCCTGGCCGCAGCTGCGTCCCTTCCCATCTCTTTGTTCTTCCTTCCTCACAAAGGGGGAGACGCCCTCATCGCCTTCACATTGGCACTGGCGGTCTTCGTTTTCTGGGCCCACCGAACGAATATTCGGCGTTTGCTCAAAGGAGAGGAGAACCGGTTCGGCGCCAAGGGAAGGAAGACAGCCGAAGAGGGGGCGCAATCATGAGCGATCCGGTTCGGGATGTCGCAGTCGTCGGCGCCGGGAGCTGGGGGACTGCCCTCGCCCGGGTCCTGGCGGTAAAGGGACACAGGGTGGCGTTGTGGGCCCGTGAGCCAGAAGTGGTGGAGCAGGTTCAGAGGACCCAAGAGAATGGCACCTTCCTGCCCGGCGCCTCGCTGCCCGAGACCCTCTATGCCACTGGGGATCTCCCCATGGCTCTTGAGGCAAAAGAGATGGTGGTGTCGGCCATCCCATCGCAATTCGTGTCCACGGTCCTGGGCAAGGTTCGTGAGGCCCTTCATCCGAAGGTCCAGATCGTGAGTGCCTCTAAAGGCATCGAGGTCGCAACGGGACGACGGATGGATGAGGTACTCACCGAACTTCTTTCTCCGGAGCAGGGACACCTCCTGACCTTCCTCTCAGGACCGAGCTTTGCCGCCGAGGTCGCCCGGGAGGAGCCTACCGCGGTGGTGGTAGCCAGTCGTTCCTCAGGTGCCGCCCAGGCCGCCCAGGAAGCATTCCAGACAGATTATTTCCGCGTCTACACCAACCCGGACGTGTTGGGGGTGGAGTTGGGCGGAGCGTTGAAGAACGTCATCGCCCTGGCCGCGGGGGCGGTAGCGGGCCTGGGGTTCGGGCACAACACGCTGGCCGCCCTCATCACCCGGGGCCTGGCAGAGATCACCCGGCTGGGAGCAAGCATGGGCGCCGACCCGGCAACCTTCTCGGGGCTGGCCGGAATGGGGGACCTGGTTCTAACCTGCACAGGCACGTTGAGCCGAAACCGCACCGTGGGGTACAGACTGGGGCAGGGCGAGACGCTGGAGGAAATCCTGGCCGACATGAAGGGTGTGGCGGAGGGGGTGCGCACGGTCCAGGCGGTAAGGGAGCTGGCCCGGGAAGCCAGGGTGGAAATGCCCATAGCCGAGGAAGTTCACGCATTGCTTTGGGAGGGGAAGTCGCCTGCCGAGGCCGTTCGGGACCTCATGCTCCGACAGCCGAGACCCGAAGTCTGGTCATAGGGGGACTCACCAAAGGGGGAAGATGTGACGGAGTCCATTGTCAAGAAGGCCTACTATTCCATCGGGGACGTCTGTGACCTCACCGGTCTCAAGCCCCACGTCCTTCGGTACTGGGAAACCCAGTTCGATGTTCTCCGTCCCTCAAAGAACAGGGCAGGGAACCGGGTTTACCGACCCAAAGACGTAGAACTGATCCTGTTGGTGAAGAACCTCCTGTACGAGCAGAAATACACCATCGAGGGTGCGAACCAGAAACTCCTGGGTCACCGGAAAGAGGGTGACCTGGAGGAAGAGCAGCAAGAGGTTCTCGGGCCCGAATTCCTGGCGTCCATGAAGAAGGACCTGGAAGACCTCCTGACCATCCTTCGTCCGCCGCCAGCCCGGGATCGATGAAGATCCTCTGCACGAATGACGATGGCTACATGGCACGTGGCCTACGGGTTCTGGCCGGGGCCGCCCAAACCCTCGGTGACGTCCAGATCGTCGCTCCCGACCGGGAACAGAGCGCAACCAGCCACGCCTTGACCCTCCATCGGCCCCTGAGGGCCCGGACCTCCAGAGATGGCGCCCACGTGATCGATGGCACACCGACCGATTGTGTCATCATGGCGGTGAATCATCTTCTGGAGTTCCGACCGGACTTCTGCTTATCCGGCGTGAACCAAGGCGCCAACATGGGCGAGTACGTCCTCTATTCGGGAACGGTTGCGGCGGCCATGGAGGCAACCGTCATCGGGGTTCCGTCGGTGGCCCTCTCCTACACGGGAGACGACTACGAGGCGTTGGATGGGTGGCAACCTCTCCTGGAGGGGTTCTTGAAGCAGGTCCTGGCCCGGGACGCCTTTCCGCCTCTTACCCTGCTGAACGTAAACCTTCCGGCCACGGCCCCGGACCAGGTGAAAGGCATCAAGGTCACCTCTCTGGGACAGCGGAAGTACAGTGACTCCATCACAAAGACTCTCGATCCCAGGGGGAGGGAGTTCTTCTGGATCGGAGGGGGGATCTCCGCATGGGCCGGAGCTGAGGACGCCGACTTCAGGGCAGTCCAGGAGGGGTTTATCTCTGTCACGCCTCTGCACCTGGACCTTACCAACTACAAAACCCTGGAGGAGATCAGCGGGTGGCACCTAGCCCTATAGAGGACCATCGGTTCACCGGCTACCGGCGGCGCCTCATCGAAGAGGTGCGCATCCGGGGCGTCGAGGACCTGGAGATCCTCCAGCTATTCGACCAGGTGCCGAGGCACCACTTCCTCCCCGAGGGAGTGTGGAACCGGGCCTACGAAGATGCCCCGATCCCCATCGGTTATCAGCAGACCGCTTCCCAGCCATCCCTTCAAGCCCTCTACCTGAGCCTCCTTCGGCCGGAGAGCCACGAGCGGGTTCTGGAGATCGGTACCGGGTCAGGGTTTCTCACTGCCCTCCTGGCGAAGATGGCGGACCGGGTCTATTCGGTGGAGCGGATCAGGGAACTCTCGACGCGGGCCCGGAAAGCTCTGGACGGGTTGGGGTTCTTGAACGTCGCCCTCCTGGTAGGGGACGGGACCATCGGGTGGCGAAAGTACGCCCCCTATGAGGTCATCGTGGTCTCTGCTGCCTCCCCCTCCGTTCCCAAAGCCTACCTGGACCAACTCGCCGACCCGGGCCGAATGCTCATTCCTGTGGGGACCCGGGACGCCCAGGAGCTTCTTCTGGTTCGGAAAGAGAATGGCGAGGTCTCGGAAGAAGCTGTGCAGGCCGGGTGTACGTTCGTGCCCCTACTGGGGCGTTTCGCTTGGAAAGACGAGGTGACGGGGTGACGGAAGACGGGACGAAAAAGGGGTGGATCAGGCGGTTTTATGACTGGGTTTTACACTGGGCCGAAACTCCTTATGGCCTCTGGGCGCTTGCGATCCTGGCATTTGCAGAAGCATCGTTTTTCCCCATCCCTCCGGACCCACTCCTCATGGCCCTCTGCCTGGGGGCTTCCAGAAAATCCCTCCGCTTCGCAGCCGTAACCACAGTTGCTTCCGTCCTGGGAGGAGTTCTGGGCTACTTCCTGGGGGCCGGGGCCTGGAGCCTGCTGGGAGACTTCTTCTTCACCTACGTTCCAGGGGTGACACCGGAGGCCTTCGATGGAATCCAGGACTTCTATGTCCGATATGATTTCTGGGCCATCTTCCTGGCCGGTCTCACCCCAATCCCCTACAAGGTGTTCACCCTTTCCGCTGGGGTGTTCTCCATCAACTTTCCCATCTTCCTGGTGGCCAGCGTGATCAGCCGGGGCCTCCGGTTTTTCCTTGTCGCAGGCCTCATCTTCAAGTTCGGTCCACCCATCAGTCGGTTCATCGACCGCTACTTCAATCTCCTTACCTGGGTTTTCGGTGCCCTGATCATTCTGGGGTTCCTGGTCATCGAATTCGTCCTGTAGTCCTTCACCAACGGGTCTCCCTCCGAGATCCGCCAGCCGGAGGCGGGGCTCGGATTCCTCTATTCGATGACGGCCCGACCCTCGATGGAGGACTTGGCCCGCGACTTGCGAGTAGAACCTTCTGGAGCCGGGAGACTCCACCCTGGGGCTGAGGCCCCGGACGTGATGATCCGGAGCTTCGTGGCCGGTTTTCAGAGTGGCATGCTGGACAAGAAGGAACAGGGGCGGCCTCAAGGAAGACCGCCAACCGGCCGATCCTATTGGAGGAAGTAACGGAGGAAACGGGAGTTTCAGGGACAAGGACCGGCAAGATGAGTACGGTGTTGGCAGGAATCGCGGGATATTTTCTTCTGGTCGAATGGACCTGCAGGCGGTTGGAGTTGGTGGGCCGGGGTCTCAAAGAACCGTCCTGCACCGACCCATCCAGGCACCACAGCCGACCCTCTTTGGAGCAGGTCGGTAAGCTGGGGGACTCCCCAGTTTTTTTTGTGGCTCCCCGTTTTCGTGGGGTCGTCACCCCTCCGAAAGAAGACCTGACCACCTGGCCCGGATCAAATGTCCCGTTTAGAAGGTGCGGGAAGGGCCGCTGAGCCTTATTCTATCTGCCCAAGATCCAGACGTGCTCACCGGGATGGATCTTGGCCCGGTCTCTTGCCGGGTCCTGTTTGGGAGTTCCGCTTGAACAGGATGACGCCAAGACATGTGGACGCGACGCTTGAGGTTCCTCCCCCTGCTCCTCTTGTTCGCTCTGTTTGTTGGATGTGACCACAGCGTGGTCGGTCCTGCGAAGATCCCGAAGGAAGTGATCCTCTACAGGTAGGGCGGGACACGGTCCGCACTGGGATCAGTTCGCCGACGGTTCAGCTCGACCGCCAGGGAGCCGGGTGCGTCGCCACCCCTGCGAGCGCTTCGCACCCGACACCAACTTCGTCCGCCGAAGGCCGTTTACTGAATCTCCTCGGTCCCGAGCATCTGGAAGCCCTCGAAAAGGACCTTCCACTCTCCGGCCTCCTTCCGCCAGAGCTGCCGGCCCACCCAGCGCTGCTCCAGGCGGCTCCCGTTGGAATCCGTCACAGTGCTTACATCGGTCCGCTCAAGCAGCACCGCGTCGGGGCTCAGGACCAACGCATGGATCTCGCCCATTTCGGTCTCCCGACCTTCATACCGGTCCCACCAGGCCTCCTGTAGGAGATCCGGCATCTCAGAGAGCGGAGGATAAGAGACTGCGGGGTACTCGGCCCACTCCGAGTAGAAGTCGAAGTAGGCCGGGTCTTCGGCGTCGAAGAGTCCGAGCATCGCGTCTGCAGTAAAGCTGACGGCTTCAACGATCTCGAGCCGTTCCGCGTCTGTCATCTCTTCTGCGGCCGGGGCTTGGCAGCCGCAGAGAAGGAGTAGAAGGCCAAGGTTGGCAGCGGTACGCATGGGACGACTCCTTTTCCAGCCGGTTCCAGTGAGTGTCTTTTGGTTTCTACAGTGAAAGACGCTGGAAGAGCCATTCATCTTCAACCCACTGCTCGTATCTCAAGCCGAAGCGGTCGGCGAGAGCATTGCCGAATACACTCCAAACGCTTTCGAACTCTTCCAAGGAGACCCCCCAGAACATTCCATTCTCCCCAAAATCCCGAGCCCAGGGCCGGTTGGATCGGGCCGTGACGGACTCTCCTGTCTGCTCGACGATCTCATACTCAGCGCCTGGGAACCCCATCATCCCTGCGTGCATGCCCAAAATCACATCCAGCTTCCTCGAGCCAGGCTCACCCCAACCTGGAAGGGCCAATTCCGCCATGAACCGGCCGAAGTCCTCTGCGGTTTGACCCATTGACTGGGCATATCGGATCCCAACCACCATGGTGGCCGCCCAGTTCCCGCTGGCGGAGGCGAAGCGTTGTTCCAGTGTCCTTGGAGCCAGTTCGATGTTCTGGGAGAGGGCGCAGTTGGGGAGAAGGAGGGAGAAGAGACAAACGAAGGAGATGGGTGGTCGGATTCTCACGGGATCCTCCTGTCGGATGTGTTGGTTACCGGACCCTGGTCGCCTTGCCGTTGCTCGAGGGTCCCCAGTTCGTGTCTTTGACCTCAATCGGACCTCTCGGGAGTAGACGCAACCTATCCGCCATCCCGGACGCCTCCAACATCTTCGGCAAGAAATTGAGGTTGCCAACAAATGGGCGGCCCTCCTGGAGAGCCGCCCATTCCCACCTCCATCGCCATTGAGCCCTACGAGGCCCGGGTGGATCTGGAGGTCTACCAGATCTCGCCCGTGAAGTCGTATATGGTGGCGAATCCGAGACCGGGGTTTGCTTCATTCGTGAGGTACCCCTTCATCTTCATTCCCTCGAAGTCCCCCGTGCCTTGGCAACCGCTGACGTTCCCGTATTGAATGAAGGCGGCAGGGTCGGGGTAGTTCTCGATCTTGTAGGCGCCCACGCACTCGAAGGTGCCGACCTTCCCAATCTTGGACCAGGTGATCTCCCCAAGGATGGTTCCGCCGATGGACCGCCCCTTCCCGTTTTCCATGTTGATGTGGTATTTCCCCTTGAAATACCAATCTCCGACAATGTCCTCGCTATCCATCCGGAAATGGTTGACCGTGTAACCGGCGTGAATCACTCCGCTTGGTGTCACATGGGGTGTGAGGTCACCGATAACCGGACCCACGAAAGTGACATCGGTCTGGAACGTCCACTTTTCCACCGCGTGATGATCGGCGGCCAACACCGTCGGCGGTCCATGGGGCGTGATGCCCATGTTCTGATCGGGCTGGAGGAGATTGCCGTCTCCACATGCCAGGGCGAAGAGCAGGAGAGGCAGGAGCGTTCTCTTCATTGGATCCTCCTGGAAAAGAGGGAACCGGGTCCTCGGGCAGGACCGGCGTCGTTGTTCAGAACCCAAACC
>CBDUAX010000084.1:0-11576 GCA_965365235.1 uncultured bacterium | reverse complement strand
GTCCGAATACGGAACGGGGTGTCTTCAAGACTACGGATGGAGGACAGACTTGGGACCACGTCCTGGCCATCGATGAGGACACTGGGTGTGCGGACCTGGACCTGGATCTGAGCAACCCCAGGAACGTCTACGCCGGGATGTGGACCTTCCGGCGCCTCCCCTGGCGCTTCGACGGAGGAGGAAGGGAGACGGGGATCTACGTATCCAGGGACGGTGGAGACAGCTGGAAGAAGATCGAGACCCTCCCCGATGAACCCATGGCCCGTCCAGGGCTCAGTGTCGCCCAGTCCTCCCCCAACGTGGTCTACCTCGTCACCGAGTTCCCCACCGCCGGAACCGTCTTCCGGTCCGACGACTACGGCGAAAGCTGGAGAATGACCAGCGACGACCGCAATGTGAATTTCCGCCCCTTCTACTACTCCGACATCTTCGTCGACCCTTCGGACGAAGACGTGGCCTACTCGCTGGCCGGTGGCATGTCGAAGACCACCGACGGCGGCGAGACCTGGTTCCGCATCGCCTCGGGGGTGCATGGCGACCATCAGGCCATCTGGATCGATCCGGAGAACGGTGATCATCTCCTTTCCGGAAGCGATGGAGGCTATCAGGTCAGCTTCGACGGGGGGATCAACTTCCACATCTGGAGGAATGTGGTCCTCTCCCAGTTCTACCACATCTTCGTGGATGACCGGGATCCCTACTGGGTTTGCGGTGGACTCCAGGACAACGGGAACTGGTGCGGCCCCTCCCGAACCCGGGGGAACGCCATCCTGGCCGACGAGTGGTATACCGTCAGCGGCGGGGACGGCTTTTATACCGTGCCGGTCCCGGGCCGACCGTGGCTGGTCTACTCCAATGCACAAGGCGGGTACTTCCGCATCACCGATACCCGCTCCGGCACCACCCGCTCCATCGAACCCCATCCATGGATGGTGGGGTCACAGGGGCAAAACATGGGTCAGGCCCGGTACCGCTTCAATTGGGACGCCCCCATCGTCATCTCCCCCCACGACCCGTCGGCGGTCTATTGGGGGGGGAATGTCCTTTTCCGCAGCAGGGACTACGGTCACTCCTGGGACATCATCAGTCCGGACCTGACCACAGACGATCCGGAGAAACAGTTGGATTCCGGCGGAGAGGTCTACAACGACAACACGGCTGCAGAGTTCCATTCCACCATCCTGGCGGTGGCTGAGTCGCCTGTAGAACGGGGCGTCATCTGGGTCGGAACCGATGACGGGAACGTCCAGATCACCCGGGACGACGGCGGGAGCTGGACCAACGTCCGGGACCGGGTACCGGGCCTTCCCGCTGAAACCTGGATCGGAAACATCGAGGCCTCTCCCACCGAGGCGGGGACAGCGTTCCTCGCGGTGGACAACCACCGGTTGGATGACTTCACTCCCCATGTATACGAGACCACAGATTACGGACAAACGTGGCGGGACCTCTCGGCCGGCCTACCCCAGGACGACTACGTAAAGGTCATCCGCCAACATCCGGAAAACCCGAACCTGCTCTTCGTGGGGATGGACCGGGGCCTCTATGCCTCGTTGGACCGGGGGGCGAGCTGGGTGGACCTCCGCCTGAACCTGCCCAGGGTTTCGGTCCGAGGCATCAAGATCGAGCCCCGGTACAACGACCTGGTGATCGGGACCCACGGTGTCGGCGCCTGGATTCTGGATGACATCCAACCCCTGGTGGAGCTCACCTCCGCCATGGGAGAGCCGATCCACCTCTTCGACATTCGGGAAGCCACCGACTGGTCGTCCTGGAACCGGGACTCGAACCTGGGCCGCAGCACATTCCTGGGCCAGAACCCCCGGGAAGGAGCATACATCGACTTCTGGCTCTCCGAGGAGGTGGCTGGGAGCCAGGGTGTGGACGCCACCATACGCATCACCGATGTCCGTGGGTGGACGATTCGGGAGATGAGGGGTGTGGAAGGGGTAGCAGGGGTCAACCGAGCCGTCTGGAACCTCACCATGGACGGACCGGACCCCATCCCCGGGGAGGGTGGCGGCGGGGGCGGTCGTTTCGGCCCCTCGGGCCCCCCGGTGGCGCCAGGCACCTATACGGCTACCCTAACGGTCGACGGCCAGGAAATCTCGAAACAGTTCCAGGTCAGGGGCGATCCAGAGGTCAATATCTCCCAGGCCGACTACGAAGCTCGGACGGAGGCCGCTGTCCGGGGCCGCGAGCTTCAATCCCGTCTGAACGGGATGATCGGGGCTCTCGTCTCCATGAGGGCCCAGGCGCGGAATCTCGTGGATGCCCTGGGAGCCTCCGATGTGGGGAACCGACAGGCGATCGTGGATCAAGCCCAGACAACCATCGACGCCATCGACGCCCTCGAAAACGAACTTCGCCGCCCGCCGCCGAGGATGGGGTACCGGCAGTATCCACGCCTCTCAGAGCAGCTGAGTTTTGTAGTGAGGGGGATCTCGGGGGCCCAGGCCCGACCCACCGAAGGCCAGATGTTGGTCCTGAACGAGGTAGGGGCCGCCATCGAGGAGGCAGCCGGTGACCTTCAAGCGTTGATAGCCGGAGCCGTTGCGGATCTGAACCGGATGGTGGAGGGTCAACCCGCAATCAGGAGCGGTTGGTCCCGTTAAAGGCTACCGGGGCTCCGAACGACCCGGGCCGTCGATCCACCAACGAACCACCGGCCGTCCCGTTTGGGACGGCCGGTGGGGGTCGGCATCCAGCCGAGTCAAGCCTGAACCGGGGTTCAGCTTCTCCTACGACCCGCCCTCCATGGCGGCCGAGAACCGTTTCCCAGGTCGTTGAAGAACCGGTACGGACCCCCCCCCCATTCTCAGGAGGCTTCCTCCATGGCTGAAGCCCCGAGGTCCTCCCCGACCTGGCTATCGGACATGGGTGACCCCAAGCCGGCTTCCCGCCCTTCAAGAGACGGGAAGGGGCTTAGCTGGTCTCCCTCCTGGGCCCCTGGAGCGGCCCACGGAAGCGTTGCCACCACTTCACCCATGAAGTAGGTGTTCTCCAACTGACCCAGGCCGAAGATCGCCACCCAGAACGCCCCCATAGCCGTCAAAAACCCAACTGCGGTGAGGCACCGCCAGCGCTGGACCCCCTTTTCCAGGGCACGGATCCGGGCCTCTAGCCCAGCCTGGTTTGGGATGCTTTGAATGTCGGAGTCCTGCGTGGCGTTCCTCATCTTACCGTTCCTTTGAACCTCGGCGGACCTATGTGGGCCCACGTCACTGAACCATCTCCTCGAGAATCAGGACATCACCGGTCTTCGTATCTGTCTCGTTCAGTGTTCCCACCGGGAGTTGGAGTGTGGCGTGCACCCCCTGACCTCCCACCGCGAACTTCCCTGGCGGAAGGTCGGCCCATGTCCTTACGATGCGGCCCCTCCCGTCCAGAAAGGCCACGTCTATGGGCTGAATCCGCCCTAGCGTGTGGACAGAAGCGCATGGAGCCAGGAGGATCCCGCTTCCCTTGGGAAGGTCAGGCAGACCCAGAAAACCCTCATCCCCCCGCCACCAACCATCCGCCAACTGGACCTTCCTGCCCAACAACGCCCCAGAGCGCCCGTTCTGAACCCGAACCGTTCTCATCGAGAAACCATTTCCTGACTCATCGGCCGCCCCGGGTCGCCCCCGGGAAAAACCGGGGCTGGCCTGTTGGGCCGATTCCCGTCCTGGGGGCTCACTTTCGCCGAGCTACCTCGGGCACCCCCGGGAATCCACTGTATCGAACGAATCAACCACCGAATTGTGCAACCGGTATGCCGAGACAGGCGATCCGGAACCGCCAGGGGGTCAAATCATTTATTTTCATCTACTTAGGGGATTCCCTGGCGAAATGCATGGAACCGAGGCGATCTGCCAGAGGGTGGGAGAAGGGAATGCGTGTACCCTACGGGGGTACTTTGTGCCGCCCCCCCGGTGGGCCTGGTAGGCGAGGAAAGGAGACGCCAACACTCAGCGTTCCGGACCAACCGAGCCGATTTTTTTTTGACCTTACGACCCTCCCCCCGCCACCGGCATGGTGTTCACCTCTGGCCGGCCCTCTCCATTCACTCCTACTGCCGCCCGCGTGTCCCCAGCCACGTCACTGAACACGATTCTGGAGGCGCCGTCGGGAGTAAGGGCCAAAACCGAACGCGCCACCGAACCTGCATCCGCGAAGACCAGGGTGGTCGTCCCATCGGGAAGGAACCCTAGGATCGCACGGGTATCGCCTTCGGAGTCCAGAAGGCTGATCCCAGGGGAGCCGTCTTCGAGAACCGCCAGCTTGAGGCGGGCCTTAGCCCGTCCATCCATGATGGAGAAGTCCACGGAGCCGAATTCATCGGTGCGGAGCGCAGCCCGCTCCATTCCGTCAGCGTCCCTGAGAATCAACGACCGAGCCTCGAGGCTCGAGGCCACCTCTCCAACGAAGTGGGCGCCCTGGACCGTCCTGAGGCCGAAGACCGAGAGCCCGAAGGCTCCGATGGCTGCAATGAAGGCAACGCCGAAGAGGAACCTTCCACGGCCGCCTCGCCGCTCCAACGCTTCGATACGCCGGTCCAGCGTAGCATGGACTTCCCGAATCCTATACTCGGTGTCCCGAGAGTTTTCGCTCATTTTTCGAATCCTTCTTCGATCCTCTCCTCACCCTTCTTCGGGCCCAAATCGATGGCCACGAAGTAGGAATCACAGGCTTGCCTGAGAAGTGAAGGAGAAAGGGTGGGGTCAATCCCCTGGAAGGTCGCGATGTCGCGGAGATGACCCAGGATATCCCTGGGGTGGCACCCCCGTGCGACGGCCCTACCGCGCCTGTAGAACTCACTTCTCACCCACTCCGGCGCCTCTGGTTCGAAGGGAATCCCATAGCTCTGGCAACACTGGGAGAAGATCTCGTCGTACTCCGCCGGGGACGGGTCCGAGACCTGGATCTTGTAGTGGATCCTTCTCAGGAATGCCTCTTCCACCAGCTCGTGGGGCTGGATGTTGGTGGAGAATACCACCAGGCAGTCGAAGGGCACCGCGATCTTCTTTCCGCTCTCGAGGCTCAGGAAATCCACCCCCTGTTCCAACGGCACGATCCAGCGGTTGAGAAGGTCACGTGGTGGGACTCTCTGTCGTCCGAGATCGTCGATGACCATCACCCCACCGTTGGCTTTCAGCTGAATCGGAGCCTGATAGGTCCTGGAGAAGGAATCATACCTGAGCTCCAACTGTGAAAGCTCCAACTCCGCTCCGGCCACTGCCACGGGCCGTTTCACCCGGACGAATCGTCGGTCGTGCTTGGGAAGAACCCTGAAAAGCGAACCGTCCTCACTCGAGCCGGACTCCTCCTCAGACGTCTCCCCATGCAACACGGGGTCGTAGAGGACCATCAAGTGACCGTCCAGATCCACCGCATGGGGGACAAAGAAGCTCTCACCGAAGAGGCCCGCGACGGCTTCCGCAATGCGGGTTTTGCCGTTCCCCGGGTCTCCATACAGGAAGATGGATTTGCCGGAGTTCACAGCGGGTCCCAGCTTATCCAGGAACCCCTCGGGCAAGACCAAGTCCGAGAGGCCCTCTTTGAGTGCCTTTCTCTGGATCCTGACGAACTCCACAGATTGCCTCTCGACCCAGTCCTCATAGAGGTCGAAGGGGACCGGTGCCGGCCCGACGTACCGGCTGATGTCCAGCTCTTCTACGGCCCGTTCCCTTCCCTTTCCCGTGAGGGCGAACTGGTAGGAACTACGACTCGGCCCCGAGGTCTCCCGGACCTCCAGCACCCCGCCCTTCTGGAGTTCGAGAAGAAGATCGTCGAGGATGGCGAAGGGGAGAGCCATGGAATCGGAGATTCCGAAACCGGAGAGGCTTCCGCGATGGTACAGCGTCTTCACAAGAAGGCCGATGATCAGGTCCCGGGGAAGGCCGGTGTCCTCCAGAGAGGTGGGGACCCTGGGCCCCTGGCCTTCCACTGGAGGGAGCTGAGCTCCGGATGCCCCCTCTTCCAGGGGGCTTCCGCCGCCTGCTCGGTCCATGGGTTCCAGGGGTGTCAGAAAGGGCTTTTGGGCTGGCAACCCACTCATCGTCTCTCCTCCTCGAGAATCAAAAAGTCCCCTTCTCGCGAGTCCGTAGCGGCCAGGGTGCCGGCCGGGAGTTCGAGGGCGGCTTTCGCGCCCCTCCCGCCCACGGCCAACCGACCCGGGGAGAGATCCGGCCGAGTTTGCAGAATTCGACCCGCCCCATCCAGAAACGCCAGGTCCAGGGGGAACCGCATTCCCATCGTGTGCACCGAAGAGCATGGGACCAACAACAGTCCTGAGCCGTCCGGAAGCTCTCTACGGCCCAGGAGGCCGACGGCTCTCCTCCACCACCCATCGGCGAGTCCCACCTCTTGCCCCAGCGTCGCGCCGGACCGCTCGTTCCTGACCCTGACCTTTCGCATCAGAGCTCCAGGAGCTGTTCGACGACCTGGATCACAGCCGGCGTGAGGATGACCACGAAGAGGGCCGGGAATACGAAGAAGACCAGGGGGAAGACAAGCTTGATTGTGGTCTTGGCGGCAGCCTCTTCGGCGGCCTGCCTTCGCTTCGTCCGCAAAGAGTCCACGTGAACGCGGAGGGACTGGGCGATTGAGGTCCCGAACCGATCCGATTGGGCGAGCATGCTCGTCAACGCCTTGAGGTCTTCCAAGCCGCTTCGGTCACCGAGATTCGAGAGAGCCTGGTTCCGAGGGGTCCCCGCCCGGATCTCGAGGTTGACCATGGCCAGTTCCTCGCTCATCACCCCGCTCACGTGACGCACCTCGTCCGCAACTCTGGCCAGAGCCTGATTGAGGCCCATCCCCGCCTCCACACAGGCCACAAGGAGGTCCAGGGTGTCGGGGAGAGCCTTATGAGCTTCCCGCCATCGCCGGGTTTTCTTTTTCGCGATAAACCACTGAGGTGCAATCCACCCCAGAGCCGCCAGCCAGGCAGCTACAAAGAGCAAGATGCCGATCTTCAGACCCAGGAGCCCGCCGAGCAGAATGAACCCGCCCGCCAGTGCCGCCGGCAGGGCGGCTTTGATCCCGAGATAGACCCGCACCGCATCCGGATCCCAATACCCGGCCTGGACCAGGCTGCGACGAACGCCCTCCAACTCACCCCCCTGGCGGTCCTCCATTCGCTCGCCGATATCCTGGAGTGCCTTCCGGAAGCGCATCCTTCGTTCGCGCCGACGCCTTCGGGCTCGGATGTCGAAGGGTTTCGGTCCGGTCTCCTGGAGCTTCGCCACTTCCCTGCCCACCGCCCGGGCTGGACGGAAGAAAAGCTGGAAGATTCCAGTCAGGACAAGGGTGGCGGACAATCCCGCCAGAATGGCGACGAAATAAGGCACATCCAGCTCCTAGTACTCGACGTTCACGATCTTGCGGATCCAAAGGAACCCGATGGTCTGAAGCACCACCGCCAGGCCGAGGAGTGCCTTACCGATGGGGTGGGTATAGAGGATCTCCATGTAATCCCGATTGATGAGGAAGATGAAGAGTCCCACCACCATCGGAAGTGCGGCCAGGATATACCCGCTCATCCGTCCCTGGACGGTGTAAACACGGACCTGTCTCCGAATCGTGAACCGGGCTCTCATCGTACCGGCCACCTTCTCCAGGATCTCCGCCAGGTTCCCACCCACTTCCCTTTGAACCAGGATGGCCGTGATGAGAATGCGAACGTCCGGGAGGTTCACGCGGTCGCCGAGTCCGAGGAGGGCCTCTTCGAACGGGAGGCCGAAACGCTGTTCCTCGAACACCGCACGAAACTCGGAGGCGAGGGGCTCTTCCGACTCTTCGGAGAGCATCTTCAGGCCGGCGGAAAGAGGGTGGCCGGCTCGGACAGCCCGGGTCAGATGATCAATGGCGCCAGGAAGCTGAGCCTCGAGTCTTCTGAGTCTGCGGCCCGCCTTCAATCCCACATAGAATTTCGGCAGCCAAGCGCCCAGCAGAAGCCCGCCAATGGAAAGCAGAGAGATTCTTGTGGCGAGCCAGAGGGGGAGCCCCAGAAGGATGGAGAAGAGCCCCGTGTACAAGAGAAACCGCTCCAGGCCCCAGTTGAGTCCCGACCTTACGAGGAGATCTTCCAGATCTCCCAATCGAGGGAAACGGGCTGCCAGCCGTTGAAGGGGATTCTGGGCATCGTCGGAGGGTCGGAGGAGGGAAAACCCCGCCCCCCCCTCGGACCGGATGCTCTCCAGATCCGTCAGTACCTGTTGGACCGAACGGTGCCGACGCCAGTCGCGAACGACACCGACTCCAGCCGCCATGGAAAGGGTGGCCAGCATGGCGGCCAACCCGGCGAAGAGGATGAATACCTGGGGATCCAGTGGCATAGCCGTCTCCTAGGCCGATGCCCGCTGGAGGTCGCTGAACATGGCAGCCGGGAGGTTCACACCGTTGGCCCTGAGTCGGTCGGCGAACTTCGGACGAATGCCCGTGGGACGAAGACGACCGAGAACATCGCCCTCCTTATTCACTCCTTCCTGCTCGAACCGGAAAACATCCTGCATGGTGATGACGTCCCCCTCCATACCAACGATCTCGGAGAGGCAGGTAAGGCGGCGTTTTCCGTCCGAAAATCGAGCCAACTGCACCACCACATGGACGGCACTGGCGATCTGTTGGCGGACGGCCCTCTCCGGGAGATTGAGATTCGCCATGGCCACCATGGTTTCGAGGCGGTTCAGCGCGTCTCTGGGAGAGTTGGAGTGAAGGGTCGTCAGAGACCCATCGTGCCCGGTGTTCATGGCCTGGAGCATGTCAATGGCTTCCGAACTCCTGACCTCCCCCACGACGATGCGGTCCGGGCGCATTCTCAGGGCGTTGATGACCAGAGCCCGCTGATCCACGGCGCCCTGCCCTTCCAGGTTCGCGGGCCGGGTTTCCATTCGAACCACTCGGGGTTGGCGAAGTTGGAGTTCTGCGGAATCCTCCACGGTGACGATTCGTTCGGTTTCGGGAATGAACGACGAGAGGACGTTCAGGAGCGTGGTCTTCCCGGCACCGGTTCCACCGGAGATGAGGACGTTGAGCCTGGATTTGACCACCCCCTCCAAGAGCTCAACAAGGGGTTCGGAGAGTGTTCCCATCCGGGTGAGGTCTTCCGCGGAAAGGACGTCGCTCTTGAACTTCCGGATGGAGAGGTGCGGACCATCGACAGCCAGCGGCGGAGCATCGACCATGGGAGAGGAGTCATCAATCCTTCGGCCCACACCGGAAACGATGCGGTCGATGACCTTCAACAGGTGCCGATCGTCCTGAAACTTCACTTCGGTGTCAAAGAGTTTCCCGTCCCGTTCCACCAGGACACGAGCGTGGGTGTCCACCAGAATGTCCGAGATCGAGGGGTCTTCCATGAGAGGCTGGAGGGGACCCAAGCCGAAGATTTCGTCCAGCACCTGAGAGGTGAGGGCGTCGCGCTCTTCGACGTTGAGTGGGATCCCTTCCTGCTCCAGGAGGTCTCGGACCACCCCAGCGATGACCTGGTTCACCTCGGACCTGTCCATCTTGTCCAGATTGGAGAGGTTGAGGCGCTCGAGGAGCTGTCGGTGGATGTTCGCTCTCAGCTGATGAAGGTTGGTTTTCCCGTCGGAATTAGACCGGGGGGTCGCAGCTCCAGAGGCAGACCCTACAGAGCCCGTGGCGGCTCCCTCCTTCAACGGTTTCCGCGGTCCTCGGGTGGCATTGATTCGCCATTCAGGCATGGGTCAACGCCTCCTGAGCTCGGACAGCCGACCGCCGACCGTTCCCGAAAAGTCGCTTCAGAAGGGGCCCCTTCCGCGGACCCCCTTTGCCGTTAGGCCCGGCGATATCCGCTGCAAGCGCCTTCAGCTCTCGGGTGTACTGGGACCCGTTGTGGAGCACGAGGGGTTTCCCGGTGCTCAGAGACTCGATTACGGACTCGAAATCATTCGGCAGAGTCCGGTGGACCGGTAAGCCTACCGTCGACTCCAGGTCCTCCAAGGAGAGTAGTCCACCCTTCCGGTAGCGGTTCACGATCAGCTTGAGACGCTTGGCTTCCGAGCCACAGATGTCCCGGAGGATTGGAAGGGTCCTCTTGAAGTTCCTGAGGTTGCAGAGATCCAGATTTGTGATCAGAAAGACCTGATCTGCGGGGCGGAGGGCCGCCAGGGCCGGTGGAGCAAGAGATTTCGAGGCATCCACGACCACGTAGTCGTACTGCTTCCTCAGGTAGGCAAGAACCGCCGAGATGTCCTCGGGTGTGACCATCCGCCCGGCCTCGGGCTCCTGAGGAGCCGAGAGGACGTGGACACCAGACTCGTGGCACTCGATGTAGGAAGCCAGAAGGTCATCGTCCATACGGTGGAAGTTCTTCAGCAGGTCGACCAAATGGAATCGAGGCTTCACGCCCAGAAAAGACGCGATTTCGCCCAACTCCAGGTCCAGATCCACCAGGAGCGTTTTCTTTCCCGTGATCCGGTGGAGTTCCACCCCCACATTCGTCGCTACGGTGGTGCACCCGGTTCCACCCTTTGGGCTGAAGAAAGCCAGGATCCGGCCATTCGAGCCTTTTCCTCCCTCACCACCCTGCAATCCGAGCTTCCTCATCACCCGGTCGAGAGAATCGGCCAGATCCGACTTTTCAGCACTCCGCTCCAGAACCTCCGAAACCCCAGATCGCATGGCCTCCAGAAGCTGTCGTTGGGACAGCTCCGGGCCGCTGACCAGGATACCCATCCCGGGGTGGGCTCGAGACAGGACCCCCGCCAACCGGATACCATCTTCAGGCTCCGGACCGAGGTCCATAAAGAGGATCTGGGGATCGTAGTCTCGGAGAGGGGTTTCCGGAGTTCGCAGGAGGGCCAGAGGGGTAGCATCGGTCTCCAGCCCCATCTCGATGTGGCCTTTCGATCCGGCCACCAGCTCCTTCACCCGAGCCCGGAAGTGCTCATCGGCGGAGATCAAAGCGGCCCTCACCGGCTCCCGCTCCCCCTGTTGCTGTTTGGTCTCCATCCCCCCTCCATCGGGCCGTCTCATCGAATTAACCTCAGATGTTTGATCAGGGAACCGGTGCGAGTCCCTTTGGAATCGGAACCGGCACCGGCTACGTAGAAGAGGAACCGGCCCACCACTGGATCCTGGGGCGACTCCTGCCGCTCGATGAAAAAGCGAGCGAAGTTGTTGAACTGGATCAGCTGACGCCCGCCCTTTTGGATTTCTGAGGGGTCGAAAAGGGCCACGGTGATAATCCGCGGGCTGTCCTCTCCGAGCTTGCTTACGACCCGATTCTTGTTTGCATCCCAATAGGCATCGGGGTCCTGTGCAATGAGGGCCTCAACACCCTGGAAGGTGGGGCCGACCATGTTTCCGGGCTCGACGAGGTACTCGCTCTCGAGATCGATCACCGAGGTGTTGCAGCTGCAGATGTTCCGACGGTAGGCCGCTCCACCCCTCCCGGAGCCCCCAGAGCCGCCGTCGCTCCCGCCGGGCCCACCCCCACCGTTTCCTTTGTTGCCTTTGTTCCCGTTGTTGCCGTTGTTCCCGTTCCCGTTGCCGTTGTTGCCGTTACCGCCGTTCCCGTTGTTGCCGTTGTTGCCCTTGTTCCCGTTCCCGTTGTTGCCGGTGTTCCC
>CBDUAX010000083.1:0-11711 GCA_965365235.1 uncultured bacterium | reverse complement strand
GAGCGCCCCGGTTGCGGTCATCAACGAGACCGCGTCGCGCGCAATGTTCCCTGAGGGCAACGCCATTGGGCAGTTCTTCGACATGTGGTATGGGGAGGTGGAGATCGTCGGCATCGTCGACAACGTGAAGCATGAGTCGTTGGACATGGGGTCGACCAACGAGGTCTACTTCCCAATCACCCAGCTCTGGAGTTTCGACCCCCTCGACATGATCGTTCGCTCCCGGCTTCCCGTAGAGGTCCTGGCCCCCTCCGTGGGTGACGCCATCCGAAGCGTGGATCCGCAGATGCCCATTGATGACTACTGGACGCTTGCTTCCCTGGTCGACGCTTCCGTCTCCCCCCGTCGCTTCACTCTCCAGCTCTTGGGTGCCTTTGCGGCCAGTGCGCTGCTGTTGGCCGGGCTCGGGATCTACGGAGTGCTCTCTTACTCCGTCACCGAACGGACCCCGGAGATCGGGATTCGCATGGCCCTGGGTGCGTCCGCAGCGGGTGTCCGCCGGGGTGTTGTCGGAAAGACGGTTGCCCTGGCCCTGGTGGGAGTGGCCATGGGGACCGGGGTGTCGTTGGCGGGCACTCGCCTGATCTCCTCCCTCCTCTTCGGAGTGGAACCCCACGATCCGGTGACCTACGCCTCGATGATCGGGGTGCTCCTCCTCGTCGCCCTCCTCTCCGGCCTTATCCCGGCGATCCGGGCGTCGAGGACAGACTCCGCGGGAGCCCTGCGGTCGGCGGGGTAACGGCTGTCTCATTCAATGAGGGCCGGCCCCAACCTTGCACCGCTGGCTGCCGAAGAGCGGAGGAAAAGAAAGGAGCGGTCACCCCCGGGGCCCGGGGGTGACCGCTTCTGCGCAGGCATAGAACTGCGGCGCAGGCCCTGGCCTCAGGTCAGGAAGAAGCAGGACCTTTGCAGAGCACAGGCCAGGTCCCACCGTTGGCATTCAACCAGAATTGGTTCCCTTCCACGTCCATCGTTCCGTAGTAGTAGCTCGGGTTCAGGTTCCCCATGGTCGAGATCAGGTAGTGGTATGTCGGGCCAAAGAAGGAAATTGAGAAGCTTCCGAGACCGTCCCACTGAATCCATGCAGTGCCGGCAGCGAGAATCGGCCAGGGATCGGTACCCGATACCACGTCCGTCCAATGCGCAATTTCGAAGCCCGCCCCGTGCTCGGCGGAGCAGACCGCGTTCATGGTGGCGGTAGGCCCGACGGCTGAATTGCTCAGGCGAAACTCGATGGGCGGCTCCGAGTCGTCCGTCGGTGGCAGGGTGGCCTCTCCACCCTCGATCCAAAAGACCACCTCGGTACCGATTCTCCCACTCAGTCGAAACTCGAGCACGTTCTGCTCGGCGAGAGTGACCGGAACCCGGACTTCGTTGGTGCGAGACTTGGGCAGGGCGGATGGGAGCAGCACCGCCTCTCCATTCATCCACGCCCTGACCGTGGCTCTATTCCGTTGGGAGATGGCTACAACCAGCTCGGCTTCCTGCCCCTCGATGGCCATGAATTCCGAGACCGACTTGGCCGGCGCTCTCCGCTGGCGGATCAGATTCACGGGGCCGATCAAACAGTTCGGGACAGGGCACTCCGGGGAGGCTTGAACCTTGGTGAGTTCTTCTGTCGGGAACGACGGATCCAGGAGTCCTGATTCCAGGTACGTCGCTGCGCCTGTGTTTTCGTGTGCTGAGGAACTGACAAGAGCCAAAATGAGCATGAACGGCATTCGAATCATGTTCTGATTCCCCTTTCTTTTGGACCACCATTCCGGTTCCCAGAGGGGTATTCAGGCAGGTTTTGGACCGGTTTTGTCGAGGGGAGTTGAGCGGAGGATACCCGCCACTAAGGTGTTCTGTAACAAAAGTTTACAGGACTGGGCGTTCGAAATCTGGGAACATATGTTTGGGGAAGGAGGTGCCGAACCGGGCCCTATTTTCCGAGTTTGCTGTGGCTGACAGACACGGAACAGGGCCGTCTATCTTCCTCCGCACACTACTCTGATTAGGGCTTTCGGGTTGTCGGGGGGCAGGGAGGCTCTTTCGGGTGTCAGCCCCCGGTGCCGGCGACGATGTGGGTCCAGATCATGAGCAACCCGCAGGTCTCCTGGGTTCCGCCGTATTCAAGCGGCATGCTGGTCGCGCGGGTATGGACCTCGACGGCCGAGACGTCCTCGATGTCCACCATTCTCTCCAACACGATTCCCCGATCTTCCCTCGGGGGCCTGAATCCCGACGGCCTCCCAACGGGCTGAGGGTCGGCAAGAGGGCCTCCCCGTTCGGTATGCGTGTCGTTGAACACCCTGGAGCCGTCCACCAGAACCGCAGGATTGCATCGGCTGCCGCCACGCATCAGGTAGACCCGCGTCCCGTCCCTACCTCCTTCTTCGACGAAAAGGTCTGGAACGTCCCGAAGTAGTCCGAAGGTCGTGAAGGGCCCCCTACGTTGGATCTGTTCAGGGGAAATGAAAGTGCCGAACCCCATCTTCTCCCTTTTGTAGTATCCAACCTCGGTGAGATACCGATATGTGCGGACACGCTTCATGGCGATGATGAGAGAGTCCCCCTCCAGGGGTTTCGGTTTCAGAAAGAACTCGATGGAGATCGATCCTCCCTCCCCCAGATCGAGTACGCCATCGGCCTTCGGCTCATACCCCAGAGCCTCCGCCAATACGTAGAAGGACCCAGGTTGAGGAGCCTCCAACACGAAGGCTCCGTTTGGGGAGCTCAGAGTATGGGTGACGGCGTTGAAGGTCGTGTCCAGGAGCGCAATGGTGGCCCAGACGATGGGTTGCCGGGTTTCGGACTCGAGGAGTCGGCCCCTGACTTCCTGTCCAGCCAGGGAGGCCGGTTGAAACGCCGCTAAGATGGAGAGTCCAGCGATCCACATCCGAACCCCAGACGGGAGAACCAGCCGCCGGAAACCACACGCTTCCATCTCCAACTCTCCGTCCTGGGAAAACGCCACCGAGAGGGGTGTACCCTACCGTTCCCGTTCTTGTAGGACCGGCCTCCAAATTCCGGTGAACCCGGAAACCGGGCGTAAACTGCAACTGCTTGAAACACCCTCTCCCGCTTCCGAGGTTCCCGGTTTCTTCCTCCCCAACCAACAGCGTCGGAGGTTACGGCCCCCCTCCCAGGATCTCCCGCATCAAGTCCAGCTCCAGCACGAAGACGCTTCTTCCGTGCGTTCCAATCACCAGCTCGTCGGCTCGGGGCTGGACTTCCAGGTCGTGGACGGGCGTGGTGGGGAGGGTGGCCGAGAGGGAGTGCCAGGTCTTGCCCACATCCCCAGACACATAAACTCCCAGGTCGGTTCCCAGGTACAGGATCCGGGGGTCAGTAGGATCTTCCCCGAGGACGTTCACCGACTCGGCCGGGAGGTTCGCTACGATGGAATGCCACGTTTCCCCGTAGTCGTCGGACCGGAAGGCATAAGCCTGAAAGTCATCTTCCCGGAACCCGGTGAAGGTGGCGTAGACCCGGCCCTGCTCGTGTGTCGATGCCACGATCCGGCTCACCCACTTCTCCGGCAGCCCCTCGTCGACACGGTCCCAGGTGGCGCCGGCGTCCCGGGTCCGCCATGCCGAACCGCCTTCGGTGCCCACGTAGAGGAGGCCCTGCTCCAGCCGAGACTCTGCGATCATGGTGATCGTGCCAAACGGAACCACTCCTCGCTGGCCGCCTGCCGGGTCGGAAAGGTCCGGGCTCACCGGCTCCCAGTTTTCACCCCGATCGGCGGATTTGATGAGCCGATTCCCGCCCATATAGAGGGTGTGAGGGTCGTAATGGGAGATGATGAACGGCGTGTACCAACCGGATCGCCACTCCCAACCGGCGTTCCGGAAGCGGGGCCGAAGGCTCTCCGCTGCTCCCGTGAGGATCGAGTCCCCTGTGATGTCCATGCGCCTCAGCGCCCCGTGCTGATGTTCGTAATAGACGAAGCGTGGGTCGGTGGGATCGAGGTACGTATCGAAGGAGTCGCCGCCGGTCCACTGGTCGAGGTAGACGTTCTCCCAGGGATCATTCCTGACGTACTCCGCTGCAAGGTGACCCGGCCCGTAGAGAGCCGCGTTGTCCTGGGTCCCGCCGAAGATCCGGTAGGGATTATTCCGGTCCGTGGCGATGGCGTAGAACTCGGCAGCAGGGATGTTGTTGAAGTGGAGCCAACTCCGACCCCGGTCCCAGGATTGGTAGAGGCCCCCATCGTTGCCAAGAAGGATGCGGTCTGGATTCAGCGGATCGATCCAGATCTCGTGCTGATCCAGGTGCATGATGATCCCCCTGGTGTCGTGCACACGAGCGATCTCCTCGCCGATGCGTACGTACGTACGTCCGCCGTCGGTGGAGTGGAACGCCCGGTTCCCCAGGATGAAGATCTCGTCGGGATCCTCGGGAGACACCCGAACGTCGGTGAACTTCCAGCCGAAGACTCCGAAGACTCCGTAGAGGTCGTCCTGGTTCACCTTCTGCCACGTCCCTCCCCGGTCGTCGGAGCGGTAGACCTCCCCGCCCACGAAGGGGCGATCCTCCACCGGGCTGGGCATTTGGTTGTCGACGAAGGCGTAGAGCGTCGCGGGGCGGCTCGGGGCCACGCCCAGCCCGATCCGGCCCAGGGGTCCGGCGGGGAGGCCGTTGACCAACTCCTCCCAATTGTCGCCCCCGTCGGTGGTCCGGTAGATCCCGCTCTCGTCGCCCCCCTCCACCGGCCCGCCGCTGACGGCCTCCCACGCCGCCGCATAGAGGATCAGGGGATCCTCGGGATCCATTGCCACCTCCACGACCCCTGTGTGATCCGAGATGAAGAGGACGCGTTCCCAACTCTCACCGGCGTCCGTGGTGCGGAAGACGCCTCGCTCCTCATTCCGGGACCAGAAATGGCCCAGGGCGGCCACGTAGACCACATCCGGGTTGGTGGGATGGATCAAAACAGTCCCGATGTGGTGAGTGTCCTGAAGACCTCGATTCTCCCAACTCTCACCACCGTCGGTGGAACGGAACACCCCCGTTCCGGAATAGCTGTACCCGCTGTGGCGAGGCTGTGTCTCCCCGGTCCCGACCCAGAGGGTCTGAGGGTCGGAAGCGGACACGGCTACGTCCCCGATGGAGAAGGTGGATTCCTTCTCGAAGATCGGCGTCCAGGTGAGGCCATTGTTCTGCGTCTTCCAGAGGTTCCCTGAGCCGACGCCCACGTAGACGGTATTCTGGCTCCCGGGGGGCACGGCGATGGCTTCCACTCGCATCCCGGATTGCATGGGGCCCACGGCCCGCCACGAGAGTTCCCTGAACGGAGATTCGGTTTCCATTGCCTGATGCCTCTCCCAGGAGGCCATCCGCTCCTCGGCGGTCGTGGCCTGAGGCGAGAGATAGCTGGGGGTCAGGCAAAGCAGGGTGAGGGCACTGGCGAGTCTCATCTTCCTGCCGCAGTGGTTCATAGATCGGATTCCGGTTGCGGGGTGGGCTCAGAAGGTAGGCCTTTCTCGTCCGGAGCGGCCACCCGAATCGATGTCGACTGAAATCTGGACTGCTCCGAAAAAAGGGGGGTTGTACGGGACAGGGGCTGCCGGTCAACCCGGACCGAGACCTGGTTCCGGTGTGTGTGGGTTATCTCAACGACGACCAGAGCGAGCTCAAATTCCTGCCACCCCTTCGACAAGTGCTGAATCGGGTCTTCGGCGACATTTCTGGCCTGGAGCGGGGTGAGCCGGGACACTGAAGGATCGGTGATTCAGCGGCCCTGACGATGCTTTGATGTACACACCATTTCGGATTCTGTAGATTTCCCCGCCCCTCTCACATTCGCGGGATCGATCTCGATCCGTGGGGACGCTCGTTCAAGCCGCACCGTGGAGTTCAAACGTTGGAATCCCCCCAAAGCACCGGTGGCGATTCGTTCGCCGCGAGAACAAGGGACGGTATTCGGAAAGGGTTCATTATCCCCATCGGAGGCGCAGAGGAGAAGATAGGGGACACACGGATCCTCTCCCGATTCGTAGAGTTGTGCGGTGGTGAAACAGCACACATCGCCATCATTCCCACGGCCTCCAAGTTGGAAGATACCGGGTCGCGGTACGAGGAAGTTTTCCGTCAGCTTGGTGTGAGGTCGGCGGAGGCCCTGCCTTTCATGGTCCGGGACGACTGCGAACGGGAGGATTGGCTGGAAGCGCTTGACCAGGCCGACGGCATTTTTCTGACCGGGGGCAACCAACTGAGACTATCCACCATCATCGGCGGTACTCAGGTGGGTCGAGCGATCCGTGAGGCCAGTTCCCGTGGCGTACACGTGGCCGGCACCTCGGCTGGAGCCGGATTCATGTCCGAACACATGATCGCGTTCGGCGGGGAGGGTCTCTTGCCCCGGGCGGGGTTGGTCACCATGGCACCCGGACTCGGCCTGACCAACCGGGTGGTCGTGGACCATCACTTCGCCGAGCGCGCGCGCCTTGGCCGGTTGATGACGGCCCTCAGCTTCAATCCCTTCGCCATCGGCCTCGGCCTCGACGAAGACACTGCAGCCTTCATCGGGCCCGACGACACGTTGGAGGTCGTGGGCTCCGGATCGGTCACCGTGGTCGATCCTGCCGACATAGAGTTCTCCAATCTCTCCTCGCGCGCAGACGGCGAGCCCGTCTGTCTGGTGAATGTGCGTGTGCACTTCCTTGTCGATGGTTGGTCGTTCGATCTGACCGCCCGGGAAGCGTCTCACGAGCAGCTGATGCCCGCGTGAACCCTCGAGGAACATGCCATGAGATTCGTCGAACGATCCGTGTACCTGGGACCCAACCTCTACGCATCGTTCGGGGTCATCCGGTTCCGTGTCGACCTCGGACCCCTGGAGGATTGGCCGTCGGTTCGGCTGGGGAAGCAGTTCACCGACTCCCTCGTCGAGGCGTTACCCGGACTGAAAGAGCACGGCTGCTCGTATGGCGTTCCCGGAGGTTTCCTCCGCCGGCTCACGGAGGACGAGGGTACCTGGTTGGGCCACATTTTCGAACATGTGGCGCTGGAGCTTCAGAACCAGGCCGGTGAGGACGTCACCTTCGGAAAGACTCGCGGTACCGGCATCCGAGGCGAGTACGACGTGGTTTACGAGTATGAGGACGAGAGGGTGGGCGTCGCCGCCGGTCGGTTGGCCCGCACGCTACTTCTCTCGTTGCTTCCAGCCTCAGCCACGGAGGGTCTGGAGGGGGTCCCGGAACGCTTCGACTGGGAAGCCGAGCGGGACTCTTTCATCCGTTTTGCTCAGCGGAATGCTTTTGGCCCGAGCACGGCTGCGCTGGTGAAGGCGGCCGAAGAGCGCGACGTGCCGTGGCTCCGGCTCAACGAGTACTCCATGGTGCAGTTTGGATACGGCCGCTGGCAGGAGCGAATCCAAGCTACCGTGACGTCAAAAACCCCACACATCGCGGTGGAGATCGCTTCCGACAAAGACGAGACCAACCGTATCCTCGGCGATCTGGGCCTCCCAGTGCCGGAGCAACACCTCGTGTACGGAGCCGGAGACGCCGTTCGGGCCGCGAAGCGGGTGGGTTACCCGGTCGTGGTGAAGCCCCTCAACGCCAACCACGGACGCGGCGTCTCGCTCGACCTGGGGGACGACGAACACGTCGAGATCGCCTTTGAGAAGGCTCGGGAGCACTCCCGTGGCGTCCTCGTAGAGAAGTTCGCCACCGGGTTCGACCACCGGATTCTCGTCATCAATGGCGAGGTCGTCGCGGTCTCGAAGCGGGTGCCGGGCCACATCATAGGGAATGGCACTTCCACCGTCCGGGAGCTGGTCGAGGAGGTAAACGAGGATCCCAGACGTGGCATCGGCCATGAAAAAGTGCTGACCCGCATCGAACTGGATTATCAGGCCACGCGCCTCCTCGAGCTTTTGGACTACACCTCAGAGACTGTGCCCGCGGCGGGCGAGGTGGTTTATCTGCGGTCGACGGGCAACCTGTCCACCGGCGGCACGGCGGTTGACGTAACGGATGTGATCCACCCGGACAACGCGAGCATGGCCCGCCGGGCGGCGGGTGCCATCGGGCTGGACGTTGCCGGCGTTGACTTCATTACCGAGGACATCACCAAGTCCTACAAGGATGCCGGCGGCATCATCTGCGAGGTAAACGCCGCGCCAGGGTTCCGCATGCACACCAACCCGGTGGAGGGCACGCCCCGTGACGTAGCCGGTCCGGTCCTTGACATGCTCTTCCCCCCCGGAAAACCCGCACGCATCCCGGTCCTGGCCGTGACCGGAACCAATGGGAAGACCACCACTTCGCGCATGCTGGCCCACATCTACAAGCTCTCGGGCAAACGGGTGGGTCTGGCCACCACCGAGGGGGTTTACATCGATGGCCAACTCACCGTGGCCGGGGACATGACAGGCCCCAAAGCTGCCCGCATGGTGCTACGAGACCCAACCGTGGAGGTCGCCGTTCTGGAGACGGCCCGTGGCGGCCTGTTGCGCTCTGGGATGGGGTATCGGCGTTCCGACGTGGGGGCGTGCCTGAATGTTCGCTCGGACCATCTCGGGCTCAAGGGCGTCGAAACGCTGGAGCAGCTGGCAGAGGTGAAGCGAGTGGTCATCGAGGCTGCCGCAGACACAGCGGTGCTCAACGCCGACGACCCTCTCTGCCTCAAGATGTCCGGGCACGCCAAGGCAGAACACATCCTCTATGTGACGACCAACCCCTCCCACGATCTGGTGAGAACTCACGTGCGTGCCGGGGGGAGGGCGATCGGTCTGGAAGAGGGAATCAACGGGCACATGATCACCCTCTACGACAACGGCGCCCACATACCGTTGCTCTGGACCCACCTGATTCCCGCGACCCTCGAAGGCCGGGCGCTGCACAATGTTCAGAACGCGATGTTTGCAGCGGCCATGGCCTACTGCGGGGGCGTGAAGCTCGAGGATATTCGACATGGCCTGAAGACTTTCGACACCACGTTCTTCCAGGCACCGGGGCGTATGAACGTGTTCGCCGGGCACCCGTTCAAGGTCATACTCGACTACGCCCACAATCCGCATGCCGTGGAGGCCATGTGCAGCGTGGTGGATCAGTTGCCGGTGCCGGGCCGCAAGATCGCCGTGCTGGCAGCTCCGGGTGACCGTCGAGACGAAGACATCAGGAAGGTGGCAACCAACGCCGCCGGCCACTTTGACCTTTATATCTGCCGCCGTGACGATTCACCCCGAGGCCGCGGACCCTCCGAAGTGCCGCAGATGCTCAGGGACGCCCTCATCGAAGAGGGCGTGCCGGAAGATGCCATTCAGGTGATCCCATCCGAGGTGGAATCCGTGGAAACGGCTCTCCGCATGGGCCGGTCCGACGACCTGATCCTGATCTTCGGGGACTCCCTCACTCGAACCTGGAACCAGATCACGCACTTCCGACCCGACTCCGCTTCACCGGCCTCGGAACCTCTTTACGACGAGGTGGCAGCAGTCGAGCTACCGGACCTGCCCAGCGAGGAGATCCCAATCGGCGGCAAGGTGATGCACGATGAGCGCGGCGTCTTCCTTGCCCCTGAGCTCGAGGACTAGAGCAGCAACACCGTGGCGACCATCGAGCTTGAGGACTCTCGCCGGCTCACCGGCCCGAATCTCTTATCCGTTCTCCCCGGTGCGGCAATCGACGGTCGGCTGGACGACGCCGACACGGCCCGCTTCCGAAAAGCATGGAAGAGGCGGGTCCACGAAGTGTTGGGGGCCGTAGGTTGGGGCTCCGAGGCAACGGCAGAACGCGTCTACGACGGCGGCATCACGGTCTTCCACTCCGGGCCGGTTGACGCCCTCTATGCGGCGACGGAGGTGAACGAGTGGGCCTGGACTGCTGCTGCTGCCGATCTCGGAACCGGTGCCGGTTTCGAGCCTCTCGAGCAGGCCCGCCGTCGATTGCGGGCCCTCATCCGTGAGGAATCGAATCCGCGCCTGATCTCCCTCCAGGCAGCAGCGGCCGAACACTCCGTGACCTTTCTGACCGATGACGAGCATGCCTCGGTGGGAACCGGCGCGGGTGCTCTTGTCTGGCCGGTGGAATCTCTTCCGGACCCGGGGGATGTGAACTGGGACAAGGTCTTCGACGTCCCCAGCGTCCTGATCACCGGCACCAACGGGAAGACCACCACAGTCCGCATGGTGGACGCCATCTGCCGAAGAGCAGGTCGCACGACGGGGTTCACCTGCACGGACGGCATTTTCGTGGATGGCGAGCTTTTGGATGGCGGGGACTGGTCCGGGCCGGGTGGGGGAAGGGCGGTCCTCAGGGATAACCGGGTCGAGCTGGCGGTCCTCGAGACAGCCAGGGGAGGGATGCTCCGGCGCGGCCTGGCCCTGGAAAGAGCGCAGGGAGCGCTGGTGACCAATGTGGCTGCGGACCACCTGGGGGAGTGGGGCATCCTCACGGTAGACGATGTGGCCAAGGCGAAGCTGACTGTGGCCAAGGCGGTGCGGCACGGCGCGCCGCTGGTGGTGAACGCCGACGACGCTGTGCTGGCCGATGCGGCACGGACGCTCTCCAGGCCCCTCACCTGGATCGCCATCGGCCAGGCAGAGCCCGTGCGGGCCCAGATGGGGCCTCAGGAGGTGGCGTGGGTGGCCCAGGACGGTTGGATCGTGAGGCTCGACGGCGGCAAATGGACACCCGTCGTGGAGATATCAGCCCTCCCCGCGACCCTGGATGGCGCTGCCCTCTACAACGTGTCGAACGCACTGGGAGCGGCGGCCCTTTCCCATGCGATTGGGGTGGGGGATGCCGCCATCGCCTCCGGTCTTGCCGGCTTCCACCCGTCACCGGACCAGAGCCCGGGCCGCACCAACCTCTTCGACGTTGGAGGCATCCGAGTCCTCGTCGATTTCGTGCACAACCCCCATGGTTTTGCTGCGGTAGGGACACTCATCAAACACCTCGCGCCCAGCCGGCTCGGTCTCATGGTCGGACACGCGGGAGACCGTGACGACGAGGCGATCGTCCAACTTTCGCGAGCCGTCTGGGCCTTGGCCCCTGAACGGATCGCTGTGAAAGAACTGTCCAACTACCTTCGAGGCCGGCAGGCCGGTGAGGTGCCAGGCATCATCCGCAAGGAGTTGCTTCGCTTGGGTGCCCCGACGGGGATGATCTCGGTCCACCCCGACGAGGTGGAAGCCACCCGCGGTCTCTTCAGGTGGGCACAAGCCGGAGACCTCCTCCTCCTCTCCACGCTGGCCCAACGTGAGCAGGTGCTGGGTCTAGTCAGGAGGCTGCAGAGCCAGGGATGGGGACCCCATATGCCGCTCTGATCTCCTCCCCCAAGGTCCGTCCAGCAGTATGACATTCCGGATCGGGTCTGAGGGTTGGGCCGAGGGCTCCTTGACCCCTCACGGGAGTAGAAGCAAGGGATCCAACATCCAATACCGTCACATGGCCGGCTGGTTTCGAGCCAGGAGCAGAGGTATGTCAGAGAGAAAGAAGGCGAGTGATTTTCCCAAGGAAGTACTGGCCCTTTTCGATGGGTATGTCCACGGATTCATCGAACGCCGTGACTTTCTCGAAGGTGCGGCAAAGGTGCTGGGTGGCGGCGCTGCGGCACTCGCCGTGCTCAAGGCTCTGCAGCCCCGGTATGCCTGGGCCCAGCAGGTCCCGGCCGATGACGCCAGGGTCCAGGCCGAGTATGTGGAATACCCCTCACCCAATGGGTCAGGGACGATGCGGGGGTACATGGCGGTGCCGGCGGGGGCCACCGTCACC
>CBDUAX010000082.1:0-11735 GCA_965365235.1 uncultured bacterium | reverse complement strand
CAATGGGCCTGAACCTTTCGCCGGAAGATATCGCCGCACTGGGAACCCGCACCGAAGGCTGGATTGCCGGCCTGCAATTGGCCGCGCTCTCGATGCAAGGAAGCAGTGACGAGGCAGGTTTTGTCAGGTCCTTTTCCGGCAGTCATCGCTACATCTTAACCTATCTGATCGAAGAGGTTCTGGAGGCCCGGACCGGGGCCCCTGCCGCCTCTCCCACCCTGACGACCTTGGAAGTCGCCACCGATCCTCTGGTCAGGGAGGTGCCCCGGGGCCGCCTCGAGGAGTTCGTGGGCGAGTGGCCTTACCCCCCTGCGCCTTTGGGGCGACCGTCCGAGGCCACGCTGCGGCTGGAGATCGACGGAGGCCACCTCTCCGGGTTCTCTCCCGTCTCCGGGACCTTCCAGTTGTACCTTCAGGCAGACGGGACGCTCTACCAGGAGGACAGCCGTCGGAGTTTCGCCCCGGTACGGGACGATGACGGTGCTTTCGCCGGGATCGTCGATGTGAGGATGCTGGAGGGGACTGGGCAATCACGGTCGCCGGATCGAAACTGAGCCCCGCACCGAGATGGGAGACGTTCTTTTTTTCACCAGCCAGGATTTGTCCGATGACCAACGCCATACCGACCTCCCCACTCAAGTCCGTCTTCCTTTCCCTTTTCCTCCTTCTTGTGGCCGCCCTGGGGATCCAGGGAGCAGAGAGGAGCGGACCGCCGAGGACGGATTCCGCCGAACCCTTTCCGGTTGGGGCCGGGGTGGTGGAGGTCGATCTCCTGGGAACGCCCCTCAAGCTCCACTTCTTTAAACCGGCCAGCTATTCCGGTGAGCGGTTTATCCTCGTATTTCACGGCGCGTCTCGGACGGCCAGCGGTTACCGGGACAGCGCCTCGGGAATGGCCGAGACCTTCCGAGCACTGGTGGTGGTTCCGGAGTTCGATCTGGAGCGGTTTCCCAATCGGACCTACCAGTTCGGTGGGGTTTTCCGTGAGGACGGCTCCTTCGCTGACCCGGAGGAACACACCTACGCCTACGTCCCAAGGCTCGTGGAGTATGTCCGAGGCAGGGAAGGGGACCCCCGGATGCCCCATACGATTCTTGGGTTCTCTGCCGGCGGCCAATTCGTGAGCCGGATGGCTGCGTTCCTCGACACCGATGCGGACCGCATCGTGGTTGCGAGCCCCGGGTCCTGCATCTTTCCGACGCGGGATCTGAGATTCGGGCTTGGCTTCGGGGGATTGCCCGAGGAATGGAGTAACGACAACCGCATCAAGAGATTCCTCGCCCAACCCATCACCATCTACATCGGCACCAACGACACCGAGATGGGCCAGCTCCCAACCGGAGACGCCTACGCTCAAGGGGTGCATCGGTATTCCAGGAATATCCGTTGGTTCAATGAAGCCATGGACCTGGCGTACAACGAGGGCTGGGATTTCAACTGGCGCCTGGTGATCGCGGACGGTCCCGGTCATAGCCCTCCAGACATGTTCAACCACGGGCAAATCGAGAACGCACTCTTCGGTCACCAACGATAGACTCACCCGAGGGGGGGGCTTCGGCCAGGGGGCCCATGGGTCCTGCCGGGCAAAGGTGGGGCCCTCTTTTGTCCAGAACGAAATGGAAGGGGTTTGATGAAACGAGCCACTGTCACCGGGTTTCTCCTGACTCTGACCCTGACCCCGGCCCTTCTCGCCCAGACTCTATCCCCTCCTGGATTCGACGACTTCGGACAATGGGAATCGTTGTCTCAGGCAGGAAGCCGGGGAGGTTTTTCCCCGGACGGCGGGGGGCTCGCCTATGCAATCAACCGGACGAACCGGGAGAACGAGCTCCGGATCCTGAAGCTGGAAGGGGGTGATCCGGAGGTGGTTCCCTTTGGGACCCAGCCGGCCTACTCCTCGGACTCCCGCTGGATTGCCTACAGCATTGGCCAGTCGGAGGCCGACCGGGAGGCGCAACGAAGGCGAGAAGAGCCGATTCAGAACCGACTTGGTCTCCAAAATCTGGAAACGGGTGAGACCTTCACCGTGGAGGGGATCGACTCTTTCGCCTTCAGTCCTGATGGGGCTTACCTGGTGATGAGGCGCTACGCCTCAGAAGGATCGGGCCGGTCGGTGGGGGGGGATGACGGGGACGGGGACGAGGTGGGTCCCGGGCGGACGATTCTTGTCCGGGAGTTGGAGTCGGGTCGCGATATCTCCTTTGGGAATGTGTCCCAGTTCGCATGGCAGGACCTGGAGGAGAGCCATCTTCTGGCTCTTGTGATCAGCGCCGAGGACAACCTGGGGAATGGGATTCATCTCTTCGACGCCGAGACATCGGAGCTTCGCATTCTGGATTCCTCCGCTTCGGATTACCAGAACCTGGTCTGGCGCAGCGAGTCGGCCGATCTCGCTGTGCTCCGCGGGAAGACCGCCGAAGGAAAAGATGGCTCGACACATGTGGTTCTTCTCTGGACCGATCTGGCCTCCGGAGGAGATCTCCACACATACGATCCGACCACGGACCCATCTTTTCCGGAGGGGATGAGGACCGTTCCCTTCCGGCCCCTCTCCTGGTCTGAGGACGGTGATATCCTCTTCTTCGGCATCGCCGAATGGGAGGGGGCGATTGCCCGGAAGGACGACCCGGGGTCTGAAGATGAGGAGGGGGGCGAGAAGGGGGAGGATGCTCCGGAGGAGCCCGAAGAAGAAGGGGGGAGGGCCCAGGCTGAAGATCCCTCCACGGTAGAGATCTGGCACTGGACCGACACCTTTGTGATGCCCTGGCAGAAGATCCACGCCAATCAGGACCGACAGAGAAACCTGTTGGCCGCCTGGCACGTTGGGGACGGCAGATTTGTGCAACTCGGTGAAGATCTCATTGAGGAACGGGTGACGCCGGTCCCCTACTCCAACCTGGCCTTCGTCGCGGAATGGTCCAGGTACGCTTTGGAGCGTTCCATCGGGCGTCCCGGCTCAGACCTGTACCTCCAGGATCTCGACTCCGGCGAACGGACCTTGATCGTAGAAAACATCAACGACCGTTATCTCCAGGTGAGCCCCGGAGGTGAGTATCTCCTCTTTATGGAAGACGGCCATTTCTGGACCGTCGATCTCGATACCCGTCGGGTCACGAACATCACGCAGACCGCCCCCATCTCCTTCATCAATTCCGAGTCGGATCAGACCTCAAAGGTGTATCCGGACGAGCTCCAAAAACCGCCGTTTGGCGTGGCTGGTTGGACCACGGGCGATGCTGCGGTTCTTATTTATGACAAGTATGACCTGTGGGCCGTGGCCTCGGATGGATCCGGCGCGGAGCGCTTGACCCATGGGACGGATGAGGAAGTCCGGCACCGAGTGGTCCGTTTGGACCGGGAGTTCCGTTTTCGAGGGCCGCCTTCCTCCTCGACCCGTGAGGAGGAGTGGATCGACCTGAACAAACCCGTCTATCTCAGCCTGTATGGGGAGTGGACGAAGAAGTCCGGGTACGGGGTCCTGACACCGGGAAAGGCCGTGAAGCGACTGGTGTGGTTGGACAAGAATGTGGGCTCCCTGGCCAAAGCAGAGAAAGCCGATGTCTTCGGGTATGTCGCTCAGGACTTCGACGACTCGCCTGATCTCTTCGTAGCGGGGCCCGACCTGCAGGATGCCAGGCAGGTGACGGAAACCAATTCCTTCCAGGACGAATACGCCTGGGGGCGGAGCGAGTTGATCGAGTACACCACGGACAGGGGAAGGAAACTCCAGGGGTCCTTGATCTACCCGGCGGGCTTTGAACCGGGGAAGAAGTACCCGATGATCGTCTACAACTACGAGCTTCTTTCCCAGAACGTGCATCGGTATGTGCCCCCCTCGGACCGGAGCTACTACAATGTCTCGGTCTTCATGAGCCAGGGGTACTTTGTCCTCCAGCCGGACATCGTATTCCGGACCCGGGAGCCCGGATGGTCTGTGGTGGAATGTGTGACGGCGGCGGTGGAGAAGGTCGTTGAGATGGGGCTGGTGGACCCGGAGCGGGTCGGCATCGTAGGCCATTCCATGGGTGGGTACAATACTTCCTTTGTCGCGACCAACACCCATGGTGTGTTTGCCGCTGCCGTGGCCGGAGCCCCCATGACCGACCTGGTCAGTTACTACGGCGACCACCATTGGGGGTCGGGTATTGCTGAGACCGACCATATCGAAACGGGTCAGGAGCGGATGGAGGTTGCCCTCTACGAAGACCTCCAGGCGTACATCGACAACTCCGCTGTGTTCAACGCCCACCAGATGACCGTGCCCCTCCTTCTGGAGGCGGGTGACCAGGACGGCATCGTGGCTTGGTACCAGAGCATCGAGCTCTACAACATCGCCCGGCGGGCGAAGAGGAACGTGGTCCTGCTCACCTACATCGGCGAGGATCACGGCCTCAGGCAGGAGGAGAACCAGAAGGACTACCAACGCCGCATCCTTGCCTGGTTCGGGCACTACCTGAAGGGTGAGCCGGCTGAGCCCTGGATCACGGAGGGGAAGAGCTTCCTCCAACGGGAAGCGGAGTTGAAGGAGAAGACGGGAGGTGGGGGGAGGATACCGTAAGAAGGGCTACCCTCCCCCAAACTTGATCAGGCCCATGGCAGGGAAGGTGTCCACAAGAGCATGGAGGACGATACACACCGCCAGGTTCCGCCGAGAGTAGATATACAGGCCCCCCAGAACCAAACCACCCGGGATGCCCTGTCCCAGGGCAGAGGCCCACGCCGCTCCCCAGTCGCCAGCCGAGGGCCAGTGGGGGTTGAAGTAGGCGTAGGGAAGGTGGTAGACGCCGAACCAAAAGGCTGTCACCAGCAGTGCAACCCACTTCGAGCCCGAAAGGGCCTCGAGACGCGTCTGAAGAAATCCCCTGAAGAAAAACTCCTCAGTGAACCCGGCCAAGAGAAGCATCAGTAGGAAGGCCAACGGGAATAGATACAAGGCGCTCCCATTTCTTGCGGCCTCCAGCACCTGTGGGCCGCTCCTGGAAAAGAAGACCTGCACCAACCCCAAGACGACGCCCAGCAGGATCGTCACCCCAAGGCCGGTCCGCAGGTTTCCCCGCCTGAGGCCGAAACTTCCGAGGGCGGAAACCACGGGGCGCTCCACACCGCGGTTGAATGCCAATACCAGGAGGAGGGGGAGGAGGACCATGGTCCCCCAATGCCCGAGTTCCCCTTCCCGAGACCAAAAGAGGTAGGGGAGGTAGAGCCCGAAATAGATGAGGGCGAGCCACGATTCGATGTCGCCGGGCCGTGCCTCCTCCCAGGTCACATCCTCCGCTGGGTAGAGAGTCGAGTTTGATGTAGCGCTCATGCCTACTCCGGGGTGTGAAGAGCGGGGACCCTGATCCACCTACGAGCCTTCAGGTAAAAAGGAGTCGCGCCGGCGGTCGATGAGGTTGGCTGGCCCCAGACGCTCGTCAGGCCACCTCGCCCAAGTCGAGCCCGATCTGCACCGGGGGTCCTGCGGGGCCTGACCGATGAGTTTCATGGGCTTCCTGGCCGCGCCGCCGAGGTCGGGTCCGGTGCCGGGGTCCGGCCCCTTCGACGAGCAGAACCTCGATGTTCATCTCGGTAGGCGAGATCCTGCGCATGTGGGAAGCCGTCAGCAAAGGACGGAGGTGGGGTTCCACCTGCCCATGGATGCGGATCCGGAGGACTGCATTCTCAGGGGTGTCTGCCAGCGTGGTCCTCAGTTGGGCCTCGAGGTCTTCTCCAAGCCAGCCAGTGGCCATTCCGGCCCTGGGGTAGAGCTCCCTGAGTACCATCGGCCGGGCCGGAAGGGGCACAAAGTGCTCCCGACCCAGCTTGCCGCCCTGGGGCCCGGCCTCGATGTCAAAGATGAGAAACCCCTTCGCCTCGTCCATCTCGGCGAAGGCGGTCCTCTCAATAGACCCCGGATAGAGAACCGGAGTTGGGAGGATCCGGCCGTCCAGATCCCGTCGGAGCACCTGGTGTCTGTGGATATGCCCCGAAAGGACCGCAGCAAAGTCTGGCGGGAGGTCGCCGCATCGGATTACGTCGGGGGCAAAGCGAAAGGTGAAGTCAGAGGGGCCTACCGTTGCCCCTTCCACACAGTGATGAAGACAGAGGAGGCGAATGTCGGCCTCCTTCCGGCGCCAATCTGTTTCTTCCAACACTCCAGGAAAGCGGTCCCGGATCCCCCGTCGGTGGTATGGGAAGCCCGAGAGGGCCACGCGCATCCCCCGGAGCTGGACCACCCTGGTTTCCGGTCCGCGGAAGATGTGCAACCTCGGGTGGGCCGCGAACCGGTCATGGGGGATTCGTGACCTCTCGTGGTTCCCGGGCACCACGAAGACTGGCACACCTGATTCGGCGACCTTCAGCAGGGGTTCGAATGCTTGGTGGACCAGGGAGGGCGGGACGTGGGGCCGATGGAATACATCACCCCCGTGGACCACCAGATCGACTTTCCCCTCCAGAGCTGGGCGAAGGGCTTCTTCGTGGTTGGACTGGAAGTCGTAGCCCCGACGCCTGCGTTTCACCCGGGGCCGGATCGGGAGGTCGAAACCCAGATGAGAGTCGGCCAGGAGGAGGACCCTCAGTGTGCAGGAGGAATTGGGCACGGCTCTTATCCCGGTGGGAGTCGGGTCAAGAACTTAATCTAGGATATTCGGTGTTTGTTCGGTAGGGGGAGTCCCTCGGGAGGGCAACGGCTCCCCCATTTCCCGGGCCTCCTCCCCAAGGCGCCCCTGTTCTTCTCTGATCCGAACTCGTCATGGGAGCAGCCGATCGCGGGGGCTGCCCAACGGCGGCGCACGGTCTTGAGCGTGTGGGTCGGTGTCCAATCCCTCCGAACCCCCACCCCCGCCGCCGCCAGTGGAGTGGGCCTCGAAGGGCCTTGGGAGCCCGAAGCGCGTTCGCTGTTTTATTTTTGACCCGAAAAAGCCTTGTGACACAACAGTTTCCCGGGATGGTACTTTCGTACCACCGGGCCCGGTACGGATGTGGGATTGTGGCGCTCCCTTTCGGGTCGAAGCTTTCGAGTGTGATAAACCCGCCGGGTCATCCGGCTTCACTTCGGAGGTATAGAATGTTCAGAGGTAAGGGTGGGCGCCTGGGCAAGCTTATGGGGATGGCTGTAATTTGTGGGCTTCCTTTCGCGCTCCTGACAGCCTGTGACAACGAGGACGAGGGGACGGAGCCGGAGCTCCCGCCGACGGCGGTCAGCGTTCAGGTCGAGGCCAAGGTTGATACGGTAACGGTTACCTGGACCTCCTCTGCCACGGCCCTGTCCTACCGTGTCGAGCTGACCGGCGGGTCCGGGCCGATCACGCGGACGGCCATGGCCACTGAGACGTCTGCGGTATTCGATGGAGACGACGGGATCGAAGATGGGGTGACGTACACCGCAGCGGTGTTTGCGCTGAACGACGCGGGGGAGACCGCCAGCTCCTCGAATCCAACGGCCAGCACCAACTTCTTCCCCTGGGACGAATACTACACCACCAGCCTCCATTTCACGGGCATGGGGAAACAGACCTTCTACAACGAGGTCCCCAACGGTGGATTCGAGCAGTTCACGGGCGTTCCCTACAGCGGTCTCGTATGCCAGGGCTGCCATACCCCGGGTCTGGGGTACGGTACGGTCCAGGGTGAGCGCGGTTGCGCATCCTGCCATGAGGACGACAACCCGCAGTTGGGTGCCCAGGTCGACGCGAACCTGACGGACGGCGTATGCGGTCCCTGCCACGGTCGGCAGAAGGCCGAAGCCCTCGTTCACCAGTTCAGTGATGTCCACCGGGATGCCGGCATGGACTGCATGGCCTGTCATACCCTGGAAGACATGCATGGGGACGGGAATGCCTACGTGTCCATGCTGGACGAAGGAGCTATCGACTCCAAATGCAGCGACTGCCACGCAAGCGTCGCGAGCAACAGCTACCACAACATGCACGGCGACAACATCTCCTGCTCCGCATGTCACATTCAGAGCGTCGTGACCTGCAACAACTGTCACTTCGAGAGCGAGGTGGAGGTCCACAAGAAGATCGCCTACGGGCAATTCAAGAACTGGAAGTTCCTGTTGAACCGGAATGGCAAGGTGGAGATCGGGAACTACCAGAGTGTGACGCATGACGGGAAGGCCGTCGTCGCCTTCGGCCCCTACTACGCCCATACCATCGACCGGAACGCCATCAGCGCCTGCAGCGACTGCCATGGCAACGAAGCCGTAGGCGACTGGTTCGAGAACGACGACCATGTCATCGACGTGGTGGTGTGGGATGAGACCAAGGGTGACCCCAACGGGAAGAACCTGGTCAACAAGACGGGAATCATCCCCATCCCGCCCAACTACTTCGAGGGCGGGCTTCGCTTCGACATGGTGACGCTGGATCAACCCGGCGGATCGATCTGGTCCTTCATCGGATCCAGCACGGACATGCTCCCGGCTGGGGACTTCATCTTCCAGATGCTCTACGGCACGCCGTTGACCGAGGCGCAGATGGACAAGTTGAAGAACTGACCTCACCGGAATCCGGCGGGTCCGTGTTCCGGGCCCGCCAGGCCCCACCCGGTCAGCAGGGAAAGACCGGTGTTGTACTGGCAGGAGAGAAGGAAAAACGGGAGAGAGCCCATCCGCCGCCGCGGATGGGCTCTCTGATTGTTTGCTCGTCTGACCTGCTCAGAGGAGGCTTGTTTCTATCGGGTCGGGCTCAACCCTCCCCGGCGGTCCGTTTCTGAGCCGACAGATTCTGCTTTACCGCCTGCACTCCCACCTCCAGCCGGCTCTTCACCCCCAATTTGGTCATGATGCTGGCCAGGTGGTTCTTCACCGTCTGCTCCCGGATCCCCAACTGCCTCGCGATTTCCTTGTTTCCCTTTCCATCGGCCACCAGCCCAATCACCTCCAACTCTCTTGCAGAGATGGGAGATGGGGCATCGGGGCCAGGTGCCGAGGACCCAGGGGTCAGTATCGCGGTCAGCCAGGGTGCCGCAGCGATCTCCCCGTCGGCCACGGTCCTTACCGCATGAATCAGGCGAGCGGGATCTGCGGTACGGGCCACGCAACCCCTGGCGGCTGACCGAAGGGAGGTAAGGCAACACTCATCCAGGTGTTCCAGGGCATCTTCGGAAAATCGGGCGCCCTGGGGGTCGGCCAGGAGAGAGCGGACCGAACACTCCTCATCGGAATGTTCCACGAAGACCAGTACTTTCAGGTCAGGATAGGTTGTCACCATGCGGGGAATCAGCTGGCGGTCCCTCTTTTGGAACTGGGCGTCCAGTAGGAGAACCTGGGGGGCCAGTTCTTCAACGGCCCCCTCAACCCGGTCGATCTCACCGACCACACCAATCACTCGGCAGTCGCCCGCCTCCTCCAATGCGGCCTTGACCCCCAGCCGCATGAGCTGCTCCTCCAGGGCGATCAACACGTCAATCATGGTTCCACTCTAGCTGTTCTCAGTTGGCCTCGATCTCCCCGGCGGAAGCGCATCCCCACCCAGATTCCCCGGCGACGAGGGAGTCGGAAACGGCACCAGGAAGGTCAGGGAGCTGAAAGGCGAAGAAATAAAGATAGCTGAGGGGTCCGGCCCACCAAGGCCCGGGGATCTGCAGCCAGGTGATTTGTGTGGGATCCGGTCAATGCCTCCCCTGACGCGGGGAGGCAGCCCGTCTCGGAAGACGATTCCCGCAGCTCTCCTAGTGGCAGGCGACGCAATCCTGAGCGTTGGACGGGCTATACCTTGGGTCGAAAGAACCCGGCTCGTGACAACGAGTGCAGGTCAAACTGGCATGTGGGCCCCAAAGATCGAATCCGCCTGAGCTGACCTCGTGGTCGAAGCTGCCCTGGTCGAAGCGGGTGGGCGAGTGGCAGATGGCGCAGTCGGTGGGAAACCCCCGTTCCTGGTGTTGGTCCGGGAACTGAGCTATGTGACAAGCCTGGCAGTCCTCTTCACTTCCTGGCTGGAATTTCAGAGCAAAGTTCGACGAGGAGTGACAACCTGAACAGGCGGCGTTCCCGTGGACCCCAATCAGCTCAAATCCCCCTGATACCGCGACATGATCGACATCTTCGTCCCATTGTGAGGTCGGATAGTCGGGATCACATCCGGCCGCAAGGGCGAGGACTGGAATTGCCCAGAGCCCACATTTGATCAGGTTCATTCCATCGGGCCGGCGAGTGTAGGATCTCATAGTCCACCTGTGTATCCCTTGAAGCTGACGGAGTGGCGACACCCCTGGGTACCGCTGCCAAGATAGCACTTTCTGTACCAGTTCTCACGAGGGAATCCTGCCGTGGACCCATGAAGGAGCCGCTGTGTCTAATGGGGTGCCTGGGCAGAACCGGGGAATCCGGGAGAATCGAGACGCTCTGAGCAGTCCGGATTGCCGGCCCAGCGGGATTCCCTTACCCTCTCTCCTACCTCAAATCCCCTTCTCCAGTGCTGGAGCCTTCTATGCCATCGATCCGCCTCAGGCCCATCGTCACAGCCGCAATCTTCGCCGGATCCACCGCCCTTGGGGTAGGGTGCTCTGGGCCCGCCGGTGACGCCGCCGACCTGGTCCTTCTTCACGGGAAGGTTGTGACCGTCGATGCGGGAACTCCGAACGGCGAGGCTGTGGCCATCCGGGACGGGAGAGTGCTGGCGGTGGGGTCGGACTCTGACATCGAGGCCTTTGTCGGTGAGGGAACGGAGGTCATCGACCTGGAAGGGCAGCTGGCGATCCCCGGATTCATTGACAGCCACGTTCACTTCAGTGGAATCGGGACCTCCCAGCTTCAGCTCAACCTCATGGAAGTGGCCAACTGGGATGAGGTGGTGGAGATGGTGGCAGCCGCGGTGGCGCAGGCTGAGCCGGGTGAGCTGATTTCCGGCCGAGGCTGGCACCAGGAAAAATGGGACCGGGTCCCTGAACCGAACGTCGACGGGCTTCCCTTTCACCACTCCCTGAGCGCCGTTTCCCCGGAAAACCCTGTCATCCTGGGCCATGCCAGCGGACATGCCACCTATGCCAACGGGTTGGCCATGGAGATGTCCGGCATCGACGCCAACACCCCCGACCCCCAGGGCGGAGAGATTGTCCGGGATGCGGAAGGGAACCCCATCGGTGTGTTCAGGGAACGGGCGGGGCGCCTCTTGGGGCCGGCCCGGGCCAACGCCACAGCCCCCGATCCCCGCGAGGTTTTGCGCTTGGCCGATCGAGAGGTCCTCTCCAAAGGAATCACCTCGGTCCATGACGCCGGGGTTGGTTTCGGGACCATCGATCTCTATAAGGAGATGATCGACGACGGAGAGCTGGGCGTGCGCATCAACGCCATGATCCGCCTGGGGAACGATGAGCTCCGAGCCGGTTTTCCCACATACAAGACGGACAACTACGGAGACCACAATCTCCGCGTTTCCACCATCAAGATCTCCATTGATGGGGCCCTCGGTCCCCACGGAGCCTGGCTCCTGGAGCCCTACGAAGACCTCCCTTCAAGCTCGGGCCTCAATACGGCACCGGTACCCCAGGTAGAAGAGGCAGCCCGTGTGGCGGCTGAACTGGGCCTCCAATTGGCCGTCCACGCCATCGGGGACCGGGCCAACCGGGAATCGTTGGACATCATGGAGTCCACCTTCGCGGAATTCGGTGGCATCTCAGATCGACGGTGGCGCATCGAACACAGCCAACACCTCCATCCGGACGACATCGGCAGGTTTGCCGAACTGGGCGTCATCCCTTCCATGCAAGGGATCCATTGCACCTCCGATGCGCCTTATGTGCTGGAGCGG
>CBDUAX010000081.1:0-11848 GCA_965365235.1 uncultured bacterium | reverse complement strand
ATGGGCAGAGTAAAAAGAAAGAGAAGGGGGGGAAAGGTAGGGGCACCAGATCCAAGAGGAACCGAGCGTAGTCGGCTCCTCGCACTCCAGGGTCGGTGATGGAGTTCTTTCCTGGGCCTACCCCCTCGGTGGTTGGACTCGGGCCCGGCGGGTGTGCGCGAGGCAAAAGCCTCAACGCAGAGTGATCACGTCGATGATCCCGGCCATATACCCGGTCCCAAACCGGGTTGTGGCATCCCGTGCAGAGATAAAACGGAACTCATGGATATTTTCCATCCGAAGATCTTTGAGGGTGTTGATGTCCCCGAATGGCATCCCGTCCATCATGACCTGTGGGTAGCTATCGACCTCGGCGCCCCCGGTCACAGGACCACGACTCTGCAACCAGGCGGGTCGGAGCCGTTGGATGATCTGGTATGCCGAAAGGGAGGGCTGAGTGGCCAGCTCTTCCTGGGAGATCAGGTTTCGGTTCCTCCGAGGTTCGCTATCCGACCCGGCGGTGGTGGCGCAAGCCGCAGGAAGAAGGGCCAGAAAAAGTGAGGTCAGGAGAATGGTCCGCATTTTGATCCCCCTCCCCCGTCCGGCCCGCTGGGGCCGGACGGGGCGTCCAATTCTTGGTCCATTGTGGTGGCCTCGGCGCCCTGACACCGAGACCGGGAAGTGTCAGAAGGTCACGTTATGTTCTTGTTGGCCTGCTTCTCATCCTTGCTGACCTGGATGCAGATGTCACCCAGCTGGCTCATGACCTCTGTGGTCAGGACCGGCCGGATGGGATCCACACTGGCGGGCTGGCCCCGGGCTTCCTCCCGAACCACCTCGAAGGGGACATTCCCTCCCCGGGTCTGAGCCCAGCGGCGGAGATCGGGTAAGCGCTTCCCTTCCAGCCAGAGCTCGAGGCCACGCTCTGTCATGAGAAGCGTCCACGCCTCGTCCAGGGTGGTCGCCGATACCATCGGTAAGGAATAACCGAACTCTGCGTTGTTGAAGCTACGGACCTCGTTGATCTTGGCGACGGCGGTAGTCCAGTCACTGCTCATGAGGGCCGCCTCCGCCTCGATGAGGCGCATCTCGGTTCCCTTCGTCAATGGGATCTCGTCCCCGTAGCTCGTGTATTTCCGCTGCCGGAAGAAGGGCCGCCGGGCATCGCCGCCGTCCTGGATGGCCCCATCCTCCACGATGTAGTCATAGGGGACCCGAGGATCGCCGCCGTTGTCTTCCACCTGGTTCAGCCCCAGCGTCTCGAAGGGCGTTCCCCACACGGAAGTTTCATCCCGGAGGTACCCCCACCAATACATCATGTTGGAGACACCAGCGGTCTCATCATAGTACATATAGTAGACGAAATCGGTGGGTACCTGGGCTGCATCGGCAACGGCCCCTCCCCAGTCTCCAAGCATCATACGTGTGTGCGCCCTCCCGGCGTACGATGCCGTTACCATGTCATTGGCCCCCGCAGCACCGGCCCGGGTAATGGCGGTGGTGAAATGGTCCTCGGCCCGATCATAAAATACTGAGACGGGCTGGCTGCCACCCCCATCAATGACGGCTTCGCAGAAGTGGTCGCCCAGCGCCTTGCTGGAATAGGCTGCCCACATGGTGACCTCTGCCAATTCCGGCTGGACTTCCGGGTTCATTCCTTCGTTGTCGAAAATGGTGGTGAGGCGCTCGATGGCATCCTCCGCCACCCAGCGGGCCTGGGATGGCTCCGCCCAGCGTGACTGGGATTCGACCCAATCGTCATAGGATTGGCCGTCACTCAGTCCCCGAAGGCCGATCCAAGTCCCTACATGGACCAACTCGTCGGAGAGCATTGCGCCAGCCGTGATCAATCCACCTCCGCCAGGGATGATCATGGCTTCCGCGAAGTCGCCAGCCGCCCCGGCGGTAAGTGCGGTCACCGCCTCCATGGTGGTGAGGTCGATGTCCTGGATCATGGTGGGGTTATCTACGTCCAGACTGCAGCCCCCGAAGGACCCAACCCCGGCAAGAAGAACCAGGGCCGTGAGTCGCCGCGGCAGGCTCGAGAGTCTCTCGTTGCTCATCTCTTATTTCCTTTCTCGAGATCTGGTCTCGTTCATCCCGCGACGTCAGAAGCCGAACCGGAGCCCAAAGGTGAATTGCCTTGGGATCGGAGTGATAAAGTAGTCCTGGTTGCTCAGGTCTCTGGTGCTGTAGTTGGCCTCTGCCTCCATTCCCCAGGTGTCGATGCTCCGCCACAGGTTCCGGCCCGTGAGATAGAGCATCCCACTCCTGAATCCGAAACCCTCCATGAAGTCCCTTGGGATGTCATAGCTGAGGGTGACCTCTCTGAGCTTCCAGTAATCGGTGGGCATGACGACGTTGCCCCGTCCGCCGGTGGGCCAGGGAGTTTCGCAGAAGGCCAGGATGGCTTTGTTCTTGGTCTGGTGGCAGATGGACATGGCCGACTGGCCCCAGTACTTGCTGTCGACGATCTCGTTTCCGTCAGCCACTGTCTGCCTGGCGATCCACCGGACGGTGGCACTTTCGGTATAGGCGCCACCGGAGTGATCCAGCATGAACCGAAGATGGAACCGGTCGAAGACATCCACCTGGCTGCTGAACTGGAATGTGCGGGTGGGGAAGGGTGGTCCGACGTACCCCTCATTGTTGGGATTCCGGATCTTCTTTCCGTCCTCATCGAGGATGAACTCACCGTTGCTGTCGAGGAGCCATGGCTCGTCCTTCACCTCCACAGCCTCGCCGTTCTTCACCACGAAGCGGTCGCCGAAGAAGGAGCCCAGCGGATATCCGACACGGTGGACCTGGGTCCAGTGTTGGTAGAGTTCCTCCTCCTCCCCCAGATCCAGGATCTCGTTCTCGGTGAAGTGGAGGTTGACGGAACCGGTCCAGCGGAAGTCGCCGGTGTCCAGGAGGGTTCCGTTCACACTGATCTCGTGGCCCTGATTCTGGATCTCACCCACGTTCTCCAGCTGCGTGTTCAGGAATCCTTCTGAAGGCGGGTACCGGACGGCGATGAGGGCACCTTCGGTTCGCTGGTTGTAGTAGGTGTACTCGAGCCCGAGACGTCCCTGGAACAGGTCTGCGTCGAAACCGGCCTCGAACTCGTAGCTCTTCTCAGGAGCCAATTTCGGGTTTCCGATATTTTCCGGGGTGACCGCGGCTGTCCCCTCCAAGGCCGAGGCGGGCTGCCAGGTGCGGACGGCGTCGAAAGCCCCCGGCTGCTGCCCTGCGGTCCCGTACGCTGTCCTGATCCGGAACTCTCCGACGAACTCCGGAAAGATCCCGTGTTCGGAAGCGACCCAGGATACGGAGGCCTTCGGGTACAGCTCGTATGGGTGGTCCTCCCCGAAGGCGCTGTGGCCATCGGCCCGAGCCCCCACCGTCAGGAAGAGATAGTCCCTCCAACCAATTTGATCCTGCAGATAGAATCCGGCGCTCTTCTGGACCTGGCGCCACTCCCAGCCCGTGGTGTTTGCGGCCGATCCTACGGTGGACAGTCCGGGAGCGGGGAAGTCCCAACCATAGGCATTGGTTCGGCCCTCGTCGGTGTGATAGGCCTGGAACCCGAGGGTGACGTCCATCTTCAGGTCATCGGTGAGCTGTCGGAAGTAGGCCCCGGCCAACTCCATGTTGAGAGAGGTCTTGTCTCGGCGCGTGTTGTCCTTGCGCCCCAATGGGTTGAAGGAGTTGGCGCCGTAGGGCTGAAACTCGAAGTTGTCGAAGTTGACGATGTCAGCTCCGAACACAGCCCGGGTCATGATGTTTTCTGTGGGGCGCCATTCCGTTTTCATCCCGCTGGTGAATCGGTCGCTCTTCAAACGGGCTTCGATGAGCTCGATCTCCTCGACGGGCATGAAGAGACCATCGGCTCCACCGGCCAGCCCGTTGATGCCATACCCGTAGATGTTGTTCGCATCCTGTGGCATGGTCACTGAACGCTGGACGAACCCGGTGTTGAACTGCATGACCATGTCTTCCCTGGGGAAGAGCTGAAGGTTGGCTCGGAAGGAGTAGTAGTCCTCCTCATTGTTGGGCAGCATCCCTGTCTGGGTGCGATAGGTCCCTGAGGCGAAGTAGCTGAAGCCCTCCTGTCCCCCCGTGACAGAGAGTTGGTGCTCCATATTGTTCCCGTTGTCCACATAGTTGTCGTAGAACCAGGGAGCATAGAGGGACACATCCCAGTAATCCTTGGGGCTGTTGAGGATCCCGTATTCACCGGAATAGGTCCAGCTGCTCGCCTGGCCTTCTTGACCACGCTTGGTAAAGATCTGGACCACACCGGCAGAGGCCTCCGTACCATAGAGGGTGGCGGCCGCGGCCCCCTTTACGACCTCGATCCGTTCAATGTCAGAGGGGTTGATGTCGTCGATACCGGACCAGGAGGTTCCACCGGTCCAGACGCCGGAGTAGTCGGAGTTGTCGATCCGGACGCCGTCTACGTAGATGAGGGGCTGAACGCCCATGGCGATACTACCAGCTCCCCGCAGGATGATCTTGGAGCCCTGCCCCACCTTCCCGCCTCCGCTCATGATGGTCATTCCAGCAGACCGCCCCTGAAGGAGCTCAGACATGCTGTTGACGGGCGCGGCCTCCAGACCCGCCGTGTTGACCGTGGTGATAGTATTCCCGATCTCCCTCCTGGCCGTCCCGCGCCCCTGCCCTGTGACGACTACCTCGTCCAGGGCTACTGCGGAAACGGCGAGGGAGAAGTTGACCGTGACCGTCCCTCCGGGATCTAAGCTGACAGTAGTCTCCTGGCTCGCATACCCGATCACGATGGTTCGGATGGTGACCTGACCTGCAGGAACGTTGATGAGAAGGAACCGCCCGTCCTGATTGGTGAGGGTCCCAAACTGAGTTCCGGGCACAAATACCTGAACTCCGGCCATAGGGGCCTGGGTGGATCCGTCGACGACTGTGCCCACGACCCTTCCTGTGCCCTGGGCGGAGGCTGAGGCTGTGCAGAGGAGGAGCGCCGATAGGATCAAGCCGGCTCCCGTGACTCCGCGTGTTTTCGGTGGCACTCCCTTCATAGTTGCGTCCTCCCGTCCTATTCTTTGGTCAAGAAAGAAAGGAATCGACCGGGATCGTTGACCGGGCGGTCCGGCCGAGAGCGGATCTATCAAAAAGAAACGCACCGGTCCTCAACATCCGGACCAGCGCGATCGCTGTCGGGAGTGAATAGGCTGAACATGCCTCCTCCCAAACGGAGTTTTTCTTCTGTTTCTATTGTTTAGAAAGAGCCTTCGCCCAACTCGTTAGCCCTGTTACATACAGTATAAACGCCCCTCCATGCTAGGAGAAGTAGATCTTCTGAGCGGCCTCCACCGGGTCCGGTGTCTACTTCCGTCGCTACCTCTCCAAAACCTCCTGGTACACTTCGAGATTTCCTTGGACCATTCGGTCCACCGAGAAAAGATCCGCCACACGCCGGCGACCCTCCTCCCCCATTCGTCGGGCGAGAGGTTGGTCCGAGAGGATCCGGTTCATCCCGGCTGCAAGGGCCGACGAGTCGCCTGCCCCGACCAACAGGCCACTCTCTTCGTGAGCGATGGCCTCCGGGATTCCTCCCACGGCGCTGGCCACCACCGGAACTCCGGCGGCGGAGGCCTGGAGGAGTGCGATCCCGAGGCCCTCCATGGTCGCGGGGTGGACCAGGAGGTCCAAGCAGGGAAGGAGGGCGTCCAGGTCTTCTCGAAAGCCGGGAAACCGGAAGGCGTCCATCAGCCCCCGGCTCCGGACTTTTTCTTCCACCTCCGGTCGAAGCGGGCCTTTCCCGAACAAGAGGAAGCGGGCGGTGGGATGGGCATCCAAGACCGAGGGCGCCGCGTCCAGGAGGGTGTCGTGTCCTTTTCGCCGTATGAACTGGGCCGCCATCCCGATGACCCGAGCATCTTCCGGGAGGTTGAAGGCCTGAAGGAAGGCTTCCCGCAGGCAGGGGCCGACAAACGGGGTCGGGTCCAGCGCACTATGGACACAACGGACCTTGCTCTTCGGGACGCCCTGAGACAACAAAACACGGCGGATGGCCTCCGAGATGGTGATGACAGCATCGAAGAGCCGATACTTCGCGCCCAGAGACCAACCCGCCTCCGGGTTGTCCACCCGCCGGGAAAGGACGGTGGGGATCCGAAGGAGCTTCGTGGTCAGCGCCCCCAGGGTGTCGGCCCCCCGGCGGGAGTGGAGGTGCACCAGGTCGGGCTTCTCTTCGCGCAAGATCCGGCGGAAGCGAAAGGGAAAGGCCAGATCGGCATCCCCTGCCATGGAAACGGCCTTCACAGGGAGCCCTCGCCGGAGGGCTTCCTTCTCTATGGCACTCGCCCTCGGAACCACCAGGACACCATGGACCCCTCGGGCAGCAAGGCCCTCCACAAGGAGGAGCACCTGGTATGCCCCTCCATAAAGGTGAGTTCCGGCTTCCAGGTGGACGATCTTCATGGAGTTCGGTCCGGTCCGGATTCTCCTTCGATCCCCTCTACCACCGGAAGCTGCACCGCCGAACCCCGGGCTCTCTCCCGCCTCTCGTTGGTTATCACTTCCGTTGCCGCTGCAAGGACTTCGTCCACTTCGATGAGCCTGAGACAGGTGAACTCGCCGTCACAGGTGGGATTCCCTTTGCAGGGGGAGCACTCGAGCCAGTGAACGAGAACCTTGGCCCGATCCGTGGGTGGTTGGGTGTAGGGGATGTTCGACCCGAAGATTGTGACCGTAGGACGATCGAAGGCGATCCCCATGTGGGTGAGACCCGTGTCCACGCCCACCACAAGGGCAGCTTCTTGGATGGCGGCTGCGGCTTGGGAGAGGGAGGTCTTCCCGACAAGAGAGCGGATTCCCGAACCGGCCATCTCCTGGATCCGTTGGTAGGCTGGCTCATCGGCAGGACCACCCAGAGCCACGATCGGCAAGCCCATCTCTGCTGTGATCCGGTCCATGAGCTGAGCCCATCGATCCTCGAACCAGTGCTTCTGAGGACGGGTGGTGAAGGGGATGGCGACGGCAAATCCACCTTCCAGCCCCTCATCCCGGATCCATCCTCGGATGAACTCCCGGTCGGCGCCGGAGAGGGGGACCTCCATCCGGAACTCGCTGGTGTCCAGGCCCAGCTGCTCTGCCAGATAGAGGTATTCCGAGGAGACCTTCGCTCGATTTCCTCCGGTCCTCTCCCGGTCCACCACCTCCGTCATAAAAAGGTGGCTCCCCTCCTTCGGGCGGAGTCCGACTCGAGTGGGAGCCCCCGACAGGAAGGTCAACACCCCACTCCTCAGGAGGCCTTGCATGTCCACCGCCAGGTCGAACTTCCTCTCCCTCAGCGTCCGGACAAAAGCCCTAGCTTCCCGGAAGAGGGTAAGGTAGCGGCGCTCTTTCAGAAGCTTCTTCCAGGCATCCCGGTCCCAAACCAGGACCTCGTCCAGCTCCGGATGAAACTCGATGAGGTTCTTGGTGTGGGATTCAGCCAACCAGGAGATGCGGGCCCCGGGGTAGCTTCGCCGGAATGCCCTCACCATTGGGGAAGAGAAGACGATATCCCCCCGAGCGCTGAGGCGAACCAGGAGCACGTTCCTGGGTGGTTCTTTCAATAGCGTAGGGCTCATCCGTTTCTTTCGGAGGCGAAGGGGCTAACATTGGTGTGCTCCGGGACGCCGGAGCGGGGCCTTTCCCGGGCTTCCAGGGACGGCCCCGGGGTTGTCCCTGGCGGGTCTCCCCGTCCCCTCCGCGTCCCAATGTAGGGAATCTCCCCAGGGGTGGGACATACGTTCCCCCGGGGACGGGGTTCCCGCGTTCATCTGCGCCTGGATTGTGGTGCTTTGAGGCGACGCTACGATTTTCTGTACGCCCTTGGTGCGTTCATCACCAGCCCGGTCTGGGCTTTTGGCCTGTGGAAGACCGGGAAGTGGCGGACCGATTGGAGAGGGCGCTTCGGGAAGACTCCACCCCTGCCCCATACCGACAGGCCCACCATCCTCCTCCACGGTGTGAGTGTCGGAGAGATCAACGCCACCAGGGCCCTGGTGGCTCTCCTCACTGCTTCCGGGGGCCCACCCCTTCGGGTGGTGATCAGCGCCACGACAAACACCGGATTCGACCGGGCCAGGGAACTCTATGGTGGCACCCACGAAGTGGTCCGTTTTCCCTTCGACTTTTCCTGGATGGTTTCTCGCTTCTTCGACGCCATTCGACCCGATGTCGTGGCCTTGGTGGAGCTTGAGGTTTGGCCGAACCTGGCTCAGATCTGTCGAGCACGGGGAATCCCCCTCGCCGTCATCAATGGCCGGCTGAGTGACGCCAGTTACAAGAACTATCGGTGGGCCAAACCCTTTGTCCGTTCCATGTTTCGGACCCTGTCTCTGGTGGGGGCCCAGACGGAGGAATATGCCCGACGCTTCCAGGCTTTGGGCACTCCCCGGGACCGGATTTTTGTTACCGACACGATGAAGTGGGACTCGGTGAAGTGGGAGGAGGAGGTCTTCGGAGCCGCGGAGCTCAGGGCTGCGTTGGGAATCGATCCGGATCGCCCCCTGGTGGTGGCGGGATCCACGGGGCCCGGCGAGGAGAAGCTCCTTCTGGAAGAGAAACCCGAGGGAGTACAACTCCTTCTCGTACCCCGAAAGCCCGAACGGTTCGACGAAGTCTTCCGCCTTCTCCCGGGGATGGTTCGTCGAAGCGAACGCCCTGACGGAACCGGCGGGGCAGCCGGGGGCACCTCCTCCCCAGAGGATGTCTACCTTTTGGACACCATGGGGGAGCTGACCAAGGCCTACTCCCTGTGCGATGTGGCTGTAGTGGGCAGGAGCTTTGTTCCCCTGGGGGGTTCGGACCCCATCGAAGCCATCGCCCTGGGGAAGCCCACAATCATTGGCCCCCACTATGACAACTTCCGGGATGTGGTGACGGCCTTCCACGAGGTTGGTGGGATTCGGGTGACAAAAAAGCCCATGCGGGAGGCAAAGGCGATTCTGGACAACCCGGAGGTGGGCAGGGAGATGGGCGCCCTGGGAAGGAAGACCATCCAGGATCGTCAGGGGGCGACGGAACGGAACGCCGAGCTCCTGAAGGAGCTCATCGTCCGGCGAAAAGGGGGGGAGTTTTCCCCGGGGTCTGGCCGGAGTCGGGTTTCTCGGTGGCTCTTCCGGGCTTTTCTGGGCTACCTGGCCCTGGGGTATCTGACCACGGCCTTTGATCGAGTCCCCCTTCAGGAGATCGATCCACCGACGACCCCCCTGCCGGCGCTGGACGGGACCCTCCTCTCCGGCGCCTTCTCGGTTCATACGGATCGCTCGCATGACGCCACCGGCACCCGGGAGCAGGTAGCCCGTGCCGCCGCATCGGCAGGGCTGGACTTTGTCGTCATTGGCGACCACCCCCCCGATGACCGAAAGCCGGGATGGGAGATTTGGCAGCCGGTCTTCCTCGAAGGGGTCCTCATCGAAGGGGGGCAGGAGCTCAGGTCCCCGGAGGCCGGAAAGGTGCTTGCAGTCGGGGTGGACACCACCTACCGGAGGTGGGAGGGCGACTATCCCTCTTTCGCATCCATGCTGGTCGAAGAGGAAGCCACCGCGTTTGTGGTCCATGGCAGGGGCCCCCGAGGGAGCGAGCGCTGGGTGAGCCCCACCGTTCGGGGCATGCAGGGGTGGGAGGTCCTCGATGCCTCCGAGTTCGCTCGACATCGTCTCCGGGGAGGATGGAGCCTCTACCATGCGCTGACGCTGGTGGCAGGGACCCCCTTCGGTCTCGGCGACGAGGCGTTGAATCATCTCCTGCGGGAGGGGTTTGAGACTCCCACGGTGGCGGCCTTCGATTCTTTCCGGGTCTCCCAGCCCCTCACGGCGACGGCAGGCCTCAACGTGCACCCGAAGGTCGGGTTTGGGTCGGTTCTCCTCCCCTCGTATGGACCCGCATTCCGCACTCTGATCACCCACGTGGCGGCCAGGGGCCCCGTGTCGCCCGACCCGAAGGAGGCCAGTGCCGCCCTTTTCGCTGGAGTCCGGGGTGGGGAAGCGTTTATTTCTGTCGGGGGCGCCCGGGAGGCCCGGGGGTTCCGGATGGGTGTGGTAGCGCGGGAGGGGTCGGGGCTGGGCTCGACGCCCACCCCGGAGGATGTAGGGCCCGAGGGAGAACCACCGGATCCGGATCTGGAGACCCAGGCTCCCATGGGTTCCACCCTCCCCTTTGCCTCGAACCTCCGGTTACGGGCCGGTTTCCAGCAGGCACCGGGGAAAAAGCTTCTCTACCGGGTTCTCCGGAACGGGGAAGAGAGGGTCTGGATTTCGGGGCCGGAGTTGGAGTGGAACCCTCAGGGCCCAGGGATATACCGGGTAGAGGTGTACACCTATTCCGCTCGTTTGGGGAGCGTGTTCTTTCGGCTTCGTCCATGGATCTTCGGAAACCCGGTGGAGTTGGCGCCGGAAGTTGTTGAATCGGCCGGGGCCTGGAATCCGTAGGGGGTAGAGTACTCCAGGAAGGAAGGAAGGTCATGGCCAAGAGCCGCAGACAAAATGCCCCGCGAGACCGGAAGCGGGGCCTGAAGTTCCCCACGCCGCCGTGCACCCCGAAGCCTCCGGGGCCACCCCCTCCGGTGCGCCCGCCTGGCCCCGGCTGCGATACCGGGCCGGATCCCAGGAAAGCCCTGAAGAAGATCCTGGAAAAGAAGAAGTAGGGCCCCACCGCCGTTGATTCCCCGCCGTACCCCTTCGATACTTAGCGGCGTACCCCACCGCCGCTGGGCTTTCCGGGGGACATCCACACGGAAGAGGAATCACCATGAAACCCATGAGTCGGCGTACGTTCGTTGCTTCGGGGGCTGCTCTCCCAGTGGTCACGACTCTCGGCGTCCCCGGGGGATACTCCGAACCCAGTGAAGGCCGCCCCGGATCCAACCATCGGAGAAGGGAGCCCCGGATCGACTTCACTGGAGACGGCCAGGCTTTTTCGCCAGCCGACTACGCCCAGGCCCTCACAGAGATCCTGACCGAAACGGGAGTGGATCCGGACTACTACTCCCTGGGGGGAGTTGTCACCCAGTTGGAGGAGCGGATGGCCTCGGTCCTGGGCAAGGAACGAGCTGTGTTTCTTGCCACGGGGACGTTGGCGAACCACCTGGCCGTCCGGATTCAAGCCCGAGGACGGCCCCGGGTCCTGGTGCAGGAAGACAGTCACCTCTACAACGACTCCGGGGACTGTTCCACCGTTTTGAGCGGCCTGAATCTGATCCCGTTGGCCCAGGGAGTTGGGACGTTCACCCTGGAAGAGGTCGAGGCGGCAGCCACCAGGGCCGGCGGGGGACGAGTGAGGACCGACATCGGTGTCATCTCCATCGAGTCCCCGATTCGACGTCGGCTGGGTGAGCTCTTCGACTATGGGGAGATGAAGCGGGTATGCGGCTTCGCACGGGAGCACGGGATCTCCACGCACCTCGACGGAGCCCGGCTCTTCATGGCATCGGGGTACACGGGCATTTCCCCGCAAGAGTACGCCAGCCATTTCGACACGGTCTATGTGTCCATGTGGAAGTACTTCAACGCACCCTCAGGTGCGATCCTGGCTGGGCCCCGGGCTCTTCTGGACGATCTTTTCCACGAACGCCGGATGTTCGGAGGGGCCCTTCCCCAGGCTTGGCCTCTGGCCGCCCTGGCCCTCCGATACATCGATGGGTTTCAGGAGCGGTTCGCGGCAGGGGTCGCCGCGTCGGAGGAGTTGATTTCTGCCATGAACGGAATGCCCGGTGTGCGGGTAGAACGTGTGGCCAACGGATCCAATGTCTTCAAGCTCCACCTGAATGGAGTGGACCCGGCAGTCGTCCGAGGGCGACTCGTGGAACGGGACATTTATGTTCCGGGTCCATCTGGTAGCTTCAGGGGCTTTGCCCTGA
>CBDUAX010000080.1:0-11871 GCA_965365235.1 uncultured bacterium | reverse complement strand
CTCCGAGGTACCGGTCCCCATTGTCGCAGCCATGGACATCTTGGTCTGCCCATCCACCTTCAGAAGCATCTCTTCCACCGTTGGCTTCGGAGGTGTTTTCACCACGACGATCTGCCCACCGTAGGTGGCGTTACTTCCCGGCGTCACGAGGAGAACGGTGACTCCTCCCTCCAGAGCCGAGGTCAGCCACCGGTACTGGGGATTCACCGAGTCGAGGATCCGGAGGCCGGTATTCACCCGTTGCCCCTGTTCATGCCGATCCGAACCGCCGCCCCTCTCGTCCTGAGTAGCGATATGGGAGTGAGCGTCAATGAGACCGGGGAGAACGACCCGGCCCCGACCATCGATGACCGGGAAACCCTCCGGAGCCGACAGGGACTGGCCCACAGCGGCGATGGTCCCATCCCGGATCAGGACATCGCCCCCTTCCAGGACGCCCTGATCCGCCATGGTGTACACCGTGGCTCCCCGGATCAGGATGTCCTGGGCGAAGAGAGGTTTAACAGAAGAAAGGGAGGTAAGGAGGAGGCCGACGAGAAGGACCGAAAGACGCATCGTCCTCATGATCCACCTCCTGTCTTCAAGGTGTGGTAGGTTGGATCGAACGGCTCCCGCTCGTAGACGAGGCGCCCATCGATGAAGACCATCTCGACCGGGGATGTGATCTCCAATGGGTCGCCCCGGTAGAGAACCACATCTGCGTCCTTTCCGATGGCCAGGCTCCCAATGCGGTCTCCCACTCCCAGGATCCTTGCAGGGATGATGGTCAGCCCCTCCAAAGCCTTCTGGGGATCCATCCCGTTTTGCACCGAAATGCCGGCATTCAGGGAGAGGAACTTCGTCTCTCCGTTCAAGCCGCCGAAGGCCAATGGGACACCCTGATCCGCCAGCATGGCGGCCGTCTCGTACCGGAAACCGTATTGTTCACCGATATGGTTGTTGATGTGGGCAAAGTACGTCCCCAGGACCACAGGTACTCCCCGTTCGAGAAGTTCCGGGGCCAGAGCTTCCGGCAGCATGGATGAGGCGGTGAGAATCAGACGCAGCCCGAACTCGTCAGCGATGCGGATGGCCGCTTCCACATCCATTCCCTCCACCGCGTGCATCATTACGGGGATGTCTCCCCGCAGGGCAGCGGCCAGGTGCTCCATCTTGTGGTCGCGCGCCGGCGGAGCGCCCTCTTCCTCACCGCTCTCCTGATACTCGCCCCACTTCTCACGGTAGGCCTGGGCTTTGATGAAGTTCTCCCTCACCAGACCCACCACCCCCATGCGAGTGGTGGGGAATCGCCCCTCACTGGAGCGAGGGGATTCACCCAGGTTCACCCGGAGGGCGGCCCGATACTTCACGAAGTGGTCTTCATAGCTCCCTGGCGCATGGAGCTTCACCACCGAGCTGACGCCGTCGAACACGTTGGTATCGGTAAGCTTGACGTTGATGGCGGTGACCCCCCACTCCACCAGGTCCTGAAGAGCCCGTTCGGGCCGGTAGTCCCTCCCATAAGGATCGAAAAAGTCCCCTGCGATGAGCTCAGCCCTCATGGGTCCTTCCAGGCCTCGGATTCCGTGGCCCGGTGCCACACCTTCAGCATCGATGATCCCCGGGATGGCTGTGAGCCCGGCGGCCTCCACCACATGGGCACCCGCCGGCACACGGACATCCGGCCCCATGGCGACAATCCTCCCATCCCTGAAAAGGAGAGTGCCGTTGGGAATGGCGGGGCCCTCCACTGGCAGGATCCGGGCCCCCCGGATCGCGATCTCCTGGGCTTCAGAGGAGGGGGGGGCGAAGGAGACAAGGGATCCCAGAATAAGGAGGGATAGGGCTGCGATTCTGGTTCTCATGGACCACCTCGGTGGAGGCGTGGGCGTGACTGGTAGGCACCGCCGAGCCCGCCATGGGCTGGAGGGAGAGAACTTAGGAGGGTTCACTACTTTTTGCGACGGGGCCGGGGAGGGTCAGCTGGGAATCCCTTGGGTTTCAGATTTTGCCTCGAGGAGCTTTCTGTCGAACTCTTGGGCATCCCTCAATTGCTGAACCTCACTGCTCAGCGCCTCCAACTGCTCGGAAAGGGCCTGAACGTGGGGGAGGAGGTCGGGTTGGGGGCCGTGTCCGGTTTCCCGGAGGGCCTTGGCCAGTGTCTCCACCAGCGGCTTCAAGGCGAAGCGTGAGGTGAAGATCAGGGTCAGCCCCGCGATGGGGATGAAAAAGATCGAAAAGACGGCCAGCAGCGGGATCAAAACCTCTATGCCCATAGGTTCCTCTTGTGGTTGAAGCTTCTGGTTGACCGTACGGGACCACGGAGGAGGAGTTTCGCCTTCGGGCCCGGCGACCGGAGCCTCGGTGGTGCACCTGGCCTCGCCCTTCCTGGGTTTTTACTTAGTTTTCCTCACTGTACCTTCCTGAGAGAGAAGACCCGAGCAAGGAGTCGTGGGCCTCATGCGCACCCGTAAACTCAGCTCCCGGTTGGCCATGGTGGCTCTCCTATTCCTGGGGGCGAACAGCTGCGCGACACTCCAGCAGATCGCAGCGCTGAGAAATGTGGATTTTGCCCTGGACCGAGTGTCGGAGCTTCGGTTGGCTGGCATCGATATCGGGAGTATCCGCTCCTTTGACGACCTGAGCTTCATCGATGCGGGGCGTTTGGTTCTGGCGGTTTCAAGAAATGAGCTGCCTCTGGATTTCAATCTCCACCTGCTAGCGGAGAACCCGGCCGACAATGCCACCGATGCCCGTCTGGTCCAGATGGACTGGACCCTCCTCCTTCAGGAACGGGAAACGTTGAGTGGAATGTTCGACCGGGAGACCCTACTCCCCCCAGGACAGCCCACCGACGTTCCACTCACCATAGGCCTGAACCTCATCGAGTTTTTCGACGGGAGCGCACAAGACCTTTTTGAGCTGGCGCTCTCCATCGCCGATCAGGGGGGTACGCCAAAGGAAATCGCCCTTCGAGCGACTCCCGTAATCCAGACGCCCCTTGGGCCCATCCGCTATCCCCAACCCATCACCATTGTCAACCGGGAGGTCGGGCAGTAGGGACAACTCTTCAGAATCCCAGTGATCCCCGGGAACCCTGCCGACAGTGATCTGATGATCAAGGTAAAAGGACGTCAGGAGGTCGGGTCGGCGATGGCCATCGGTCTCGCCGCCTTGGACAACATCGACCTGACGAACCTGAAGAATTGGATCGATGGGGGAGCGCTGAAGAACTGAGCCAAGCCGGCTCTCCATGGTGGGCGACCCCGGGGACTTCCTCCCGGGGGTCGCCCACTCCCTTTTACTCGTACCGCAAGGCCTTCATGGGATCCACCTTGGACGCCTTCAATGCTGGGACATACCCGGCTCCGAGGGCGACCACGGCCAAGAGGACGGTCGAAACCACCATCACGGTGGGATCGCTCCCCTCCATTTCGAAAAGCAGGGACTGAGCACCTCGACCGAGGGCGAACGCACCACCCAGACCGACAAGACCCCCGATCAGAACCATAAGACCAACCTGTTTGAGGACCATGGTCCTCACCTTCGAACTCGCGGCCCCCAAAGCCATGCGCAGGCCGATCTCTCGGGTGCGCTGGGCCACGGTATATGCCAAAACCCCATAGAGCCCGATGGCGGCCAGGAGAGTGGCCAGGGCTGCGAAGGCAGTGGTCAGGGTACTGATCATCCGATCGAGAAAAACGCTCTCTCGGGCCTGCTGTTCAAGTGTCTTCAGTTCCTCCACCGGGAGGTTCGGATCCAACCCTTTCAGAACCTCCGGAATGGCCCGGATGACCTGGGCCGGATCCATGCCGGTCCGGACATAGAATGACATCCAGCCAAGGCTCTCCTGCTGCCGGTAGGGGGTAAAGAAGAGTGGCTGAATCTCTTGTTTGACCTCCGAGTACTTGGCGTCCTGCACCACGCCGATGATCTGCTTGGTCAACTCGCCGCCGCTGCGGTCGGTCATGAGGCTTCCAACAGCGTTCCTGGGATCGAGGCCGAACTTCCGGGCAAAGGCCTCGTTGATGACCACGACCTCCGCCGCGCCCTCCACATCCCCTTCAGAAAACTCCCGGCCGCCCACCAAGGGCATCCCCAGGGCGCTGAAGAAACCGGGCCCCACGATATTGAAACGGCCATTGCAGTCCGTGTCCGGCCCGCATTCGAAACCTTCCACCCGGACGTCGGTTCCCCAGTTACTCCCGGATAAGACGGGGACACGGGCGGCGGTGACGTCGATCACCCCGGGCAAGGCCGCCAACTCTTCCTCAACTCTCAGAAAGAGGGCCTGGCTCTCTTCAGGTTCGTACCCATTCAAGACGGGCGAAATGCCGAAGGTCACTACGTTCTGCGTATCCATGCCCAGGTTGATCCGACTTACCTTGATGAGGCTTTTGGCGAATAACCCCGCGCTCACCAAGAGAGCCATGGAGAGGGCGATCTGGGCCGTAACCAGCGAGCTCCGGAAGCGGGAAGCAGAACGGGCACCGGAGGGTTGGCCCGAGCTCTCCCGCAGCGCTGTCACCAGGTCTGGTCGCGTGCTATGGAGGGCCGGATAGAGCCCAAAGAGGAAGCCCGTGCCGAGAGCCAAAGCCCCGGTGAAGAAAATTACGGAGGGTTGCAGCTCCAAAACGATGGTCCCGGAGGCCTCAGGCGGTAAGAACGACGCAACGATCCCCAGGGTCCACGAGGCGACCAGCAGGCTGGCGGCCCCACCCAAGATGGAAAGAAGGAGGGACTCGGTGAGAAGTTGCGAAAGGAGTGTCCCCCTGCCAGCCCCGAGGGAGCCTCGAATGGCCATCTCATGGCTCCGGTGAGCCCCTCGAGCCAGAAGGAGATTGGCGATGTTCGCACAGGTGATGAGAAGGACGATTCCGGTGATGGACAAGAGGAGGGTGAGGGGTACCTTCGCTTCCCGATTCATCGAGCTCTGCCCACGGGGGCCCATCACCACTTCGACCTCTTTGGCCCGGAAGCGGGCCATCGTCTGATCGCTCATCCCTTCCTGCAAGGGTGCTTCAACCTCGTTCACGACACCCGAGTAAACGGCGTTGATTTCCGAGGTGGCAGCCTCCAGGGTGGCCCCCGGGGCCAGGCGGCCGAAGAGATACATCCAGTAGCTCCGGCGGTTGTCGAAGTCGTCGAAGTAGGGCTCCATGAGGCTACGCATGGTGACGGGCACGTAGACGTCGGGGACGGACCCCATGGTGGTCCCTTTGAAGCCTCGGGGTGCGACGCCGATGATGGTCAGTGGTTGGCCGTTCACGGTGAGGATCGTATTGAGGACGCTGGGATCCGCACCCAGTTGGGTTTCCCAGTACCCATGGCCAAGCACGACCACGTACTCGCCGCCGATTCCGCTGGCATCGGCCGGTCCAAGGAGGCGTCCAAGGGCGGGTTGGACGCCCAGGACCCCGAAGTAGGAACCGGATACAAGGAGCCCTTCTCCGCTGATGGTCTGTCGGGTATGGGCCAAGTTTGCACCGAAAAGCCTGTGTCCAGCGATGCCGGAGAAGCTCCCAAGGCCGGCTTCATGGAGATCCTCAAACATCAGGTAGGAGAACACCTCCTCGCAGTCGCCAGCGTTGTTGCAGGACTGGGATCCGGGCTTGGGGCCGGGAGCGGCCAGGTTCACCAAACGATCCGGTTCCTGGACAGGTAAGGCCTGTAACAGGATCTGATCGAAGAGGGAGAAGATGGCGGCGTTCGCACCGATCCCCAGCGCCAATGAGACGACAGCGATCCCAGTGATGAAGGGGGTCTTGAACAGTGTGCGAAAGGCGAGCTTCAGATTGGCCATGCTGATCTTCCCAAGTTTGACATGGAGCGTTCGGGTCCCTCTCTGAGAGCCCCGGAGCCGCCGATGTTGGGGTATTTGATTGGGTTGGGCGGGTGAACGGACCGCCTACACCTTTTGGCTCGGTCCGCCCACATCGGATAGGACGGAAAAAACACTCTCCGGGTTGCATCCGGCCCAGCCCGCCCTTGACCCATCAACAATCGTTGATGTATACTCGTGACCATGAGGACCCAGCCTGCACTTTCCGATTCCATCCTGGTCCGACGGTTTCGGGCCGTAGCAGAAGAGACCCGATTGGGCATCGTTCGACTGCTTTCCAGGGGCGAGCGCTGCGTGTGCGAGCTTCAGGCCGAGCTCGATGCCGCTCAGTCCCGCTTGTCCTTCCACCTCAAGAAGCTAAAAGAAGCCGGAGTGATTGCCGACAGGAAGGACGGGCGTTGGGTTTACTACCGGCTGATCCCTGAGGCTCTGGAAGAGATGCGGTTTGTGCTGGGGGAACTCAGGTGCTGTGAGGACCCTGCGGAGCTGGTGGTTCTGGGGGTGGGGAAGGAGCTGGGTGGAGCAGATCCGGCGGAGAAGGCCGAAGTTCCCTCCGGACGCGCAGAAGGTGGGAGATCGAACCGGGTCGGTTCGAAGAAGAAGGCAAGCTGCTGTCCTTGAGATAGCCCGGTACAGGAAGAAGAGGGTGTTATGAGTGATGAGATCAGGACCACCGTGAGGGAGAGATACGGGAAGGCTGCCCTTGCGGTCATCCAGGGAGATCCGGGGGACTGTGGGTGTGGGTGTGGGTGCGGCCCCGAAGCCTCGGGAGGAACGACCGATCCAATCACCGCCGACCTGTACGACCAGGTCACAACAGCTTCCCTCCCGGAGCAGGCCGTCCTGGCATCGTTGGGGTGTGGAAACCCCACCGCCCTGGCCGAACTGAACGAGGGTGAGGTGGTCTTGGATCTGGGAAGTGGAGGTGGAATCGACGTCCTCCTTTCCGCCCGGCGCGTGGGCCCCACCGGAAAGGCCTACGGGGTGGACATGACGGAGGAGATGCTCTCCCTGGCAAGGAAGAACGCCGCGGAAGCCGGGGCCAGGAACGTGGAGTTCCTCAAGGGCCACATCGAAGATATCCCCCTTCCTGATTCCTCCGTCGATGTGATCGTGTCCAACTGCGTCATCAATCTTTCGGCGGACAAGGAAAAGGTCCTCGCAGAGGCCTTTCGGGTCCTGAAACCTGGCGGTCGGTTCGCAGTCTCCGATGTAGTTTCCCGGGGGGACGTCCCGGAAGAGTTGAAGAGGAGCATGGAGCTCTGGGTCGGTTGTGTTGCGGGAGCACTCAGCGAGGACGAGTTCGAACAAAAACTTTCGGCGGCAGGGTTCGAGGACGTCTCCCTGGAGCCAACCCGGGTGTACCGGGTGGAAGACGCCCGCGGATTCCTGGAGGAAGCCGGCTTCGACGTAGACGAGATGGCAGAAAAGGTCGACGAGAAGTTCTTGGCTGCCTTTGTTCGGGCCAGGAAGCCCGAGGCCTGACGGTGCGCATCGCCCTGGTCAGCGACATCCACGGGAATCTCCCGGCCCTGGAGGCAGTCCTGGCGGAGCTGGACCGAAGGAGGGATCACGACGCGGTCTATCATCTCGGCGACCTGGTGGGGTATGCCCCCTGGCCCGATGAAGTGGTGGAGGTGCTGAGAGAGCGGGGGATACCCGGGGTGGCTGGAAACTACGATTCCACCGTAGCCTCCGGACATGAGCACTGTGGGTGCAAGTACGAGGATCCGATCCAGGAGGAGCTCTCTCGCCTCTCCTACGCCTGGACGCTGGCACACACCTCACCCACCACGAAGGCCTGGTTGGGGTCACTTCCCTTCCGAATGGATATCCGTCCAGAAGGGGGACATCGGTCGGGCCAAACCATCCGCCTCATCCACGGGAATCCGATCCTCAACACCGTGTACTGGACCGAGGACCGATCCGACGACTTCTGCCGAAAGATGGCTGCCCATCTGGGCGCCCGTTCCGGGGATGTCGTGGCCTTCGGTCACACCCATAAACCGTGGCACCGGGTGGTGGACGAAACCCACTTCGTGAACACGGGTTCCGTGGGCCGGCCCAAGGATGGCGACTGGCGCGCTGGGTATGCCCTGATTTCGGTTGACGACACGGAGTCCGTGGTAGAGTTCCGGCGGGTAGAGTACGACCTGGCTCGCACAACAGCCGCCATCCTGGAATCCACCCTGCCCGATGCCTTCGCCCCCTACCTGGAAACCGGCGGCCGGACATGAACGACGGTCAAAAGAAACGCCTTTCCTTCCTGGACCGATACCTCACGGTTTGGATCTTCGCAGCCATGGCCATCGGGGTTGGCCTGGGCTACCTATGGCCGGGTGCCATTCAGTTCGTCAACGAGTCCACCCAAATCGGCACCACTTCCATCCCCATTGCCATCGGCCTGATCCTCATGATGTACCCGCCTTTGGCCAAGGTCCGGTATGAAGAATTGGGAGACGTCTTCAGGAACTGGAAGGTCCTGGCCCTCTCCCTGATCCAGAACTGGGTGATCGGGCCAGTCCTGATGTTCGCGCTGGGGATCCTCTTCCTCCGGGACTATCCCGAGTTGCTGATCGGGGTGATCCTCATCGGACTGGCCCGATGCATCGCCATGGTCATCGTCTGGAACGACCTGGCGGAGGGCGACTCCGAGTATGCGGCCGGACTCGTCGCTTTCAACTCCATCTTCCAGGTTCTCTTCTACTCGGTCTATGCCTGGATCTTCATCACCGTGCTCCCGCGGTGGCTTGGCCTGGAAGGAGCCGTGGTGGACATCACCATGGGGCAGATCGCCGAGAGCGTCTTCTTCTACCTGGGAATCCCATTCCTGGCGGGGATGGCGACGCGGTTCTTTCTGGTAAGGAGGAAGGGGAAAGAATGGTACCACGGCTCGTTCGTGCCGAAGATCAGCCCCATCACGCTGGTCGCCCTCCTGTTCACCATCGTGGTGATGTTCTCCATCCAGGGAGAGGCCATCATCCAACAGCCCGTGGGTGTGGTTCGAGTGGCGGTCCCCCTCCTCATCTACTTCCTGATCATGTTCGCTGTGACCTTCTTCATGAGCCGGGCCGCCGGCGCCGATTACCCCCAGACCGCTTCACTCTCCTTCACGGCGGCGTCCAACAATTTCGAACTGGCCATCGCCGTGGCGGTGGGGACCTTCGGAATTGCCCATGGCGCCGCCTTTGCGGCGGTCATCGGGCCTCTGGTGGAGGTGCCGGTGCTGATCGGGTTGGTGAACGTGGCATTCTGGTGGAAGCGGAAGTACTTCCCATCGTCGGAAGCCGAGGTCAGCGGGGTCTCGAACTGTGCTGTCCCTGGGGGTGTGAGCCGCGGCTGAGGACGGTCAGCTCAGGAAACGCAGGATTTCCTCAGCCTGTTTCCCAGCCTTCTCGATACATGCGTTCATGCTGATGCCATAGAAAGAGCTACCGGCCAGCCATAGCCCGGGATTCCTGTCCAGGGCCTCCTCGATCCTCCGGATCCGATCCAGGTGTCCAACGGTGTACTGCCCTATCCCCAGCTTCCACCGATAGACCCTGGTGAGGAGAGGCTCTGCGCCCAGACCCATGGTCAGACGCAGGTCTCCCATGACCGTATCCGCCAACTCCTGATCCGAGAGAGCCAGAGCGCCCGGGTCGTGGGCTCCACCGATCATCGCCCGAAGGAGGACCTTCCCCGTCGGGGCCCGCCCCGGGAAGATGCTCGAGTCCCAGAGGCACCCGAGGATTCTGGGCCCGGTTCCGCGGGGTACCAGGAACCCAAACCCGGTGGGCGCCCCACCCAAAGCAGCAGCTTCGAACCCGAGAGCGACGACCGCCAGAGGCGCGGTCCGGATTTCGTCCACCAGCCCGGCCAACTCCTCGTCCAGCCCCTGAACCAGTGGATGCGCCTTCGGAGACGGCACGGCCATGACTACAGCGTCGGCAAGAACGGGGGATTCCCCCGAGATACGGACCGCCCAAGGGCGAAGGGCATCCGCATCCGACCCGGTCCTCCCGCTCCCCTCCCCGACGCCACCCGAGTTCAGGGCAGGGTTGGGCCCGACTCCCTCCACGGCAACTCCCAGCCTCAGAACGTCCCCGAGCTCCTTCGCCAGGGCCAGAGGTAGAGTGTCCAGACCCGATCGAAAGGAGGTCAACGTGCCACCGGGACCTGCAGGCCCACCAGGCTCCAAAAGACCGTTGACCTCCTCACCTCTCGCCCTCCGGGCCTCCACCTCCCGCTTGGCTGCCCTCTTCACCCTCATGCCGGCCACCAGGGCCTTGACCAAACCCCCGTGCTCCTCTTCCATCCTGGCCATCTTCGGGAAGGAGGCGGCCAGGCTGAGCTCTCGTACGTTCCCGGCGAAAACGCCGGAGACCATTGCATCGATGAGGACCGATGCCGCTTCCTTACCGATGCGCCGGGAGCCGAAATCGAAGATGGTCTCGTCCAAACCGGCGGGTTTTGGAGAGGCGAAGGGTTCGGCGAAGACCCTCAACCGGCCCGGGAGGGAAAGTACACGACTCTTCAGGAATCCCAGGGGGCCGGTGGGGAGAAGGTGGAGGTGACCGTTCCTGAAGAGATACCGCTTGGCGGCGGATTCGTCCGCCCGCTGAAGTTGGTCCTCCAACCCCAGCCTCCTTACCAACGCCGGTGTGGTAGGGACATTGTCCAGGTATCCGTTCGGACCCCGCTCGATGGTGAAGCCATCCATTCTGCGGGTCCGGATGTTCCCACCTGGGGTGTCACTTGCCTCCAGGACCACCACTTCCAACCCACCCTCCAGCTCATGTCCGCGGTCGCTCAGGTGGAGAGCTGTGGTCAGGCCGCTGATCCCACCACCGATGATGACGGCCCGTTTCATCCGATGGCCTCGGCAGGGAGATTCAGACAATCTCTCCAAGTGATCCGGCGGGAGCGGTGACGATCCCGCTCAGTTCCTCCTACGGAAGGGGTTCCCATGGGGAGGGTCCTCAAACTGTTCGGCTGAAGACAGGGCCACCCCCGGCCTTCTCCTCCAGGTATCGATCGAAGGCCATGCACACGTTCCGAACAAAGAGGCGGCCCTCTTCTCTCACCCGGAGACCTTCCTCGTCCAGCTCGACGAACCCGGCATCCATCACTTCCCGGAGGCTTTCAAGAGCTCGCTGAAAGTACTCGTCGAAGTCGATCCCGAACCGCTGGGAAACGTCGGCTTTCGCGATCCGGAAGTTGCACATGATCTGCTGGATGACGTACTGGCGAATCCGGTCATCCTCGCTGAGGATGTACCCTTTTTCCACCGGGAGCCGGTTCGCATCAAGCGACTCGTAATACGTGGAGAGCTTCTTCCGGTTCTGGAAGAAAGCGCCTTGGACCTCCCCGATGCCACTCACTCCCACGGCCACCATGTCCGAGGCCGGCGTGACGGTATAGCCCATGAAATTCCGGGAAAGGCGTCCCTCTCTGGCCGCCACTGCCAGTTCGTCATCCGGAAGGGCGAAGTGATCCATCCCGATCGGCTCGTACCCAGCGTCCAAGAACCTCTCCATTGCTTTCAGGTAAAGCTGGAGTTTCAACTCCGCCGAAGGAAGCGTGTCCTGATCCAACTTTTTCTGATGGCCCTTGATCCATGGCACGTAGGCGAAGGAATAGACAGCGACACGATCCGGCCGCAGCCCCAGGACCTGGTCGAGATTGGTCTCGAAGGTCTCCATCTTCTGTTTCGGAAGGCCATAGATGAGGTCCAGGTTTATCCCCTCGGTGAAGCCGACCTTTCGAGCATAGTCAAGGAGCCCGGCCGTTTGCTCATAGGTCTGCTCCCTGGTGATGGCCTTCTGCACCTCCGGCGTCAGGTCCTGGACTCCCATGCTCAGGCGGTTGAAGCCCAACTCCACCAGGCAGTCCAGATGATCCTTGGAGGTGACTCGCGGGTCCACTTCGATGGCGAGCTCTGCACCCTGGACGAAGCGGAAGTGGCGGGTGATGCGCCCGAACAGCTCCGCGAGTTGATCAGGGCTGAAATAGGTGGGCGTTCCCCCGCCCCAGTGCATCTGGACCACGTCCCGGCGGTGGTCCAGAAG
>CBDUAX010000079.1:0-11896 GCA_965365235.1 uncultured bacterium | reverse complement strand
GGGGTGGTGTAAAGTCAAGTAACTTCTGGGCTTTTCAGGGTTGACACCCCCCCGAGAGATCCGGTAGTGTCTTTGCTACCTTCCGGACACGCCAAGGTAAGAAAGTGACGAAAAGTATGATACTGAATCATGGCCTCTCCCGAGGTCTCTCGACCCGTCTGGTCCACCGGAGGGGAAGCCGGTTGCTGGCTTTCTTGTTCCTCCTGCCCTTGGTCTGGGGCTGTGATGACAACCCGTTCCAGATTCGATGGGAGCTCAATCCCGATACCGTGGTCATCTACTCTTTGGCTCGGCCGGAGATGAACCTGGCTTCGGCCTTCGATTTTGTCGGCAGGACCAAAGTGCGGGTGGAGTCCCCCTCTGCCGTGGGAGAGTGGGACCTGGCCGTGGACACCCAGAACGGCGCAATCGTTCTGGTTCCACCTGGAGCCATCGGGGTCCTGGACTCCAGCGCCAGGGTGGCGCCAATGGGAAACCTGGGATTCGATGACATCCGCAAGGCCCCCAGGGACACCGCGCTCTATATCGGGGATCGGGCGGTACCGGTTCAGGTGGGGGAGCTCTACGTCGTCCGTACCCGCCAGAAGCTCGGTAGCTTCGGAGCCCGATGTGTCTATTATGGCAAGATGGAGCCCATTGCCGCCGATCCGGTGGAAGGCTCCCTGAAATTCGTTTATGACATCAGCCCTGTCTGCAACGACCGAAAACTGATTCCACCCAAGGACTGATCCAATGCTGGATCTCCGGCTTCTCAGAAACGATCCCGACGGTGTGAAGGACGCACTGGAAAAACGTGGTGATCCCACCCACCGAAGTGCGGTAGACGAGGTCCTGAGACAGGACGCGGGCCGCCGTGAGGCGATTGCAAAAGTCGAGGAGTTGAAGGCCCAGCGAAACGAGGTCTCCAAGGAAATCGGCGCCTTGAAGCGGGATGGGGGAGACGCGGAGCAACTGATCCAGGAAATGAGGAAGGTAGGGGAGACCATCGCGGCTCTGGACGGTCGTGTCTCTCAGGCCGAGGAGAGGATCCGAGAACTCCTCTTGGGGATCCCCAACCTGCCTCAACCCGAGGTCCCCGCCGGCGGGGAAGAAGACAACCTCCTGGTGAGGGAGTGGGGGTCGAAGCCGGAGTTTTCCTTCGAACCAAAACCCCACTGGGAGCTGGGGGAGACGCTGGGGATTCTGGATCTACCCAGAGGCGCCAAGGTATCGGGCTCGGGGTTTCCCCTCCTGAGGGGGAAGGGCGCGCGTTTGCAACGGGGTTTGATCGCCTACATGCTCGATCTTCATACCGGGAAGAACGGGTATGAGGAACTTCGCGTCCCCTACCTGGTCTCGCCGGAGACCATGACCGGAACGGGTCAGCTGCCCAAGTTCGCTGAGGAGTCCTACGTCACCCAGAGGGACGAGCTCTGGCTGATCCCCACGGCGGAAGTCCCGGTGACCAATCTCCACAGAGATGAGATCCTGGATTCGGATAGCCTTCCCACCCGGTATACGGCGTACTCCCCCTGTTTCCGGAGAGAGGCGGGGGCGGCTGGAAAGGACACCCGAGGCCTGCTCCGCGTCCACCAGTTCGACAAGGTGGAACTGGTCCGGTACGAGACTCCGGACCGAAGCCGCCAGGCTCTCGAAGAGCTCACCGGGGAGGCCGAGGGAGTACTCCAGGCCCTCGGACTCAGCTACCGGGTTGTCCTCTTGGCCGCCGGGGACCTGGGTGCCTCCAGCGCCATGACATATGATCTCGAGGTCTGGGCCCCAGGGGTCGGGAAGTTTCTCAAGGTCTCCTCCTGTTCGGTCTTCACCGACTACCAGGCACGGCGTGCGAATCTCCGCTTCCGGCCCCAGGCTGGTGCAAAGCCGGAGTTCGTCCACACCTTGAACGGTTCAGCCCTGGCCCTCCCGCGTCTGATGGTGGCACTTCTCGAGAGCTATCAGGAAGAAGATGGCTCGGTCTCACTCCCCGAACCCCTCCATGCGTACCTGGGGTTCTCCAGGTTGGAACCTTGAGGCGTCGCCGCTGGTCCATCGCCCTGGCAGTCCTTTTTGTTGCCCAGCTCGTCTGGTACCTCCTCTATACCGGAGAGATCGTCCAGGCGTTTCGGTCCAACGCCGAGGTCCTGACCGAGATCTACGCCCATGTGCAGGAGGGAGTGGGCAGTCCCGATCCTAATGCCCCACTCGACGCCCTCTTTGAGCTTCAACAGGTCATTCTGGCGTCCGGGGTGCCGCTTGTGGCCACGGGCCCTGACGAGACGGTACTGGCGGCGGAAAACCTCCCGTTCGGGGCCGATCTGAGCATTCCCCAGGACCAGACTCGGGTGAGAGATTATGCCCGACGCCTGGACCTGACGCATCCACCAATCGGGGACCCGGAAGTGACGCTGATCCACTTCGGGGATCCGCCGGAAGTGAGAAGACTTCAGTGGGTTCCGTGGCTTCAAGCAGGGGGCCTTCTGTTCACCGTTCTTCTGGGAGGTCTGGCTATAGGGGTTCAACGCCGGGCAGAGAGTGAACGGGTCTGGACCTCCATGGCCAGGGAGTTGGCTCACCAGCTGGGCACACCTCTCTCTTCCCTCCAGGGGTGGCAAGAGCTCCTATCCCTTCCCCCGGGAGAGCGTCCGCAGGGTTTGGGTGATGGGGAGATCGGGGCCGAGATCGGAGCCGATCTGGCCCGGTTGGAGAGGATCTCCCTCCGATTCGAACTGATCGGCCAGGAGCCGGAGCTGCAGGAGATCGACCTGCGAGAGGTCCTTCAGGCTCTGAGAGCCTACCTGGAAGCACGCCTGCCGAGACTGGGCTCCGGCATCCGGTTGGAGTTTCACGTCGAAGAGGATCTCCCCAAAGTACCGGCAAACGAAGTGTTGCTGACCTGGGCCCTGGAAAACGTCGTCAAGAATGCCTTGGACGCCCTGGGAGGGAAGGGCGGGAAAATCTCAGTCACAGCCGGAAAGGAAGGTCCCGGGAGGGTGCGGGTTTCGGTCCGGGACACGGGGCCCGGCGTGCCGGCCGGCCTGAGGTCGGAGATCTTCGAGCCCGGCGTGACGACGAAGGCCAGAGGTTGGGGGGTGGGGTTGGCTCTCTCCCGACGCATCGTGGAGGGGGTCCACAAAGGGAGAATCGAACTAGGGGAGGACGATGGGTCGGGGGCAACCTTCCACATCCACCTCCCTTCGCCAGGGCTCAAGCGGGGGTAGCGTGACCGAAGACGGCCCCACCATTCCTTCGGAGGCACCACACCTCCGAGGGCTCAATCCACAGCAACAGGAGGCAGTAGCCCATTTCCAGGGGCCACTCCTCGTCCTGGCCGGGGCGGGCTCTGGGAAGACCAGGGTCCTGACGGCCAGGGTATGTCATCTGATACGGCATCATGGCGTCTCGCCCCATCGAATCCTGGCCGTGACCTTCACCAACAAAGCCGCTGGGGAAATGAGGGAGCGAGTCAGGGGGCTCCTAGGCGAGGAACCTTCAGGGATGTGGCTGGGCACATTCCACTCTCTGGGGGCCCGAATGCTGAGGAGGCACGCACCGAACCTAGGTTGGTCGTCTACCTTCACCATCTACGACCAGGATCAGAGTCTACGCCAGATCAAACGGGCTTTGGAGGAAGTCGGGATCGATCCAAAACGTTGGGCCCCGAAAGCCTTCCGGGCCCATGTCAGTGGCGCAAAAAACCAGCTCGTGTCCGCTGGTGATTTTGTGGAAGAAAACGGTGACAGCTTCGATATCATGGCCCGCCACGTGGCGAAGGTGTATCCGGTCTACCAACAGGCGCTACGAGATCATGACGCCTTCGACTTCGACGACCTTCTCATGAAACCGGTAGAACTCCTAGAGAACAACCCGGCCGTGTTGGAGGACTACCGAAGCCGGTTCGCGTTTCTTCTGGTAGACGAATATCAGGACACCAACCGGGCGCAATTCCGGTTCCTGGAACTCCTGGCCAAGACCTCCGAAAACCTCATGGTAGTCGGAGATGACGACCAAAGCATCTATGCCTGGCGGGGGGCCGACATCCGCAACATTCTCGACTTCGAGACGTCCTTCCCTGGTGCCACGACCGTCCGCCTTGAGCAGAACTACCGATCCACCGAAAAGATCCTCACCGCAGCGAACCAGGTCATCCAGCACAACGTCCACCGAAAGGGAAAAACCCTCCGGACCGACCGTCGAGGCGGTGAGGTCCTGACGCTGGCCGAGACCCTGGATGAGACCGATGAGGCCCGTTGGATCGTGAGCGAAATCCGGACGCGCCTGAAGGACGAGCCCCAAAGAACCTTCCGGGATTTTTCGATCCTATACCGGACCAATGCCCAGGCCAGGGCCATGGAGGATGCCTTCCTCCGGGAGGGCCTCCCCTATCAGGTCGTCGGGGGGGTGAGGTTCTACGAACGGAGGGAGATTCAGGACATCCTGGCCTATCTCAGGCTAATCTCAAATCCCAGAGATGGCGGCGCGTTCGATCGGATCGTGAACTACCCCAGGAGGGGGATCGGATCCACATCGGTGGCGAGGTTGCGGGAATGGAGCCGGGCTCGAGGGCTGGGATTGCTGGAAGCCGCAGCTCGGGCGCCCGAAGTTCCAAACCTCCCGAAGGCCGGTAGGGAATCGCTCCTGGTTTTCGTGGACCTGATCCAGCGGTTCTCGGTTCGAGCGGCCCAGGTCAAGGTGGGGCTCCTACTGGAGGAGCTGGTGGAGGAGCTCTCCCTCCTTGAGAACCTTGGAAACGAAGGCCCCGAGGGAGAAGACAGGGCTGAGAACGTGAAGGAGCTCATCGCCGCAGCGCTGGACTTCGACGCGGAGTTGCTGGAGGAGGAGGATCTTCCTCGGGATCGGTTCACCGAGCTGGACCTTTTTCTCCAACGTGTGGCCCTGGTGGCCGAGGTGGACCTCCACGATCCTGAGGCCGACAGCGTTACCCTCATGACGCTCCACAACGCCAAGGGCCTTGAGTTCCCTGTGGTATTCATCTCGGGGCTGGAGGATGGCCTATTCCCCCTCAGCCGCTCCTACGACGACCCAGCGTCCCTGGAGGAGGAGCGTCGATTGTTTTATGTGGGCATCACCAGGGCCGAGGATAAGCTCTTCCTCACCCACGCACGGCAGCGTCGGCGTGCCGGGGAGTTTCTCCTGGGCCGGCTCTCCCCCTTTGTCGATTCCATTGCCGATGAGTTGAAGGAAAGCCGCCGCTCGCCCAGGGTGAAGGGAGGATCCCGGACCGGTTTTGAGTTGGGGTTTGGAGAGGGCCTTCCGAGGCGCCGGGCCATGGGAGCCCCGAAGGAAGAATCCTTCTCGGAAGGACCCTCGCATTACGAGGAGTACAACCAGGATCTCCCGCGGTTCGTGAAGGGGGAGCGAGTCTCCCACCAGACCTTCGGATCAGGTACGGTGTTGGAGGTTTCGGGGTTTGGGCCCGACATCAAGGTCACCGTGAGATTCGACACCGTGGGAAAGAAGAAACTGTTGGCCCGGTATGCTGACCTAGAGAAGGACTACTTCTAGGGCTCAGAGCGGGTCACGCCCTGGGCCTTTCGCCAGGGAGGTGAACCCTAACCCAGATCTCCCCTGCTGCCCGAAAGGTGGCTCGGGAGCCCTTTCAAAACTTCCCCACCCTCCACCAGGCGCTGCCCCGTCTTCGGTTTCGACTTTGGCCAATAAAGCAGAGGACCCTCGGGGAAGGGGAAGAAACGATCGGCCATCCCGTCGAGAATCTCCGGTGTATGCCTCCCGCCCTCCGCCATTCCGGCCCGACGGAGCTTTTTTGCGATTCGGAGGTTCAACGCCCCGACCGGGTCCAGATTCCTTGGTCTGGATCCGGGCCCATTGGAGAAATAGTCGACGATAAAATCGAAAGAGAAGCCCAGGTAGGTCTCGACGCGTTGTGCCGGAAGGTCGTACCTGGAGTTCTTCAGGACTTTGTCAAAGACCTGCTTCCACCGCTCGTTGTCCTGGACCTGGATCATTCCCCTGAAAATCCTTCGGTTGGTCCGGAAGGTGAACAGGGTGCTGGCCAAAACCTGATCAAAAAGCTCGTCCGCAGCCGAATGATCATAGTTCATGACCAACCTACGGGCTTTTCCCAGGAATTCCTCCCCCACATGGAGGTCCATCCTGTGTTCCCAATACGTGTGCCCGTGAGCTTTTCGGGTACGGGTCAAGAAAAGCTTCCGTGGAATGAAGACGTTGTGGGCGATGGTGTCGGCGGCCAGGTGAGCCAGATATCCATACCCGGTCGCCTTCAAGGCGTCGTCCGGTGCCGACCGGAGAATCTCCTCTCCAACCGCCCAGTTGTGGCTGTGCCGCCCCTCAGGGACGTATTTCTTGGCGAAGGAGATGTCGGCTGCCACTGAGCCGTAGAGAAAGTGGATCGGAAATCGTTCCAGGAGGAGCCTGACCGCTGGCGGAACAAGATAGAGGGAGCTGAGGAGGGCCTCTCCAAGAGCGACGTGGGTTGCAGGACCCCAGGCCCAAGCCGGCTCCGGAGTCAGAACCAGCCAAGCGAGAGCAAACAACAAACCGGAAATCCAGGTCACTCTCATTGCGTTGGAGCCCTCAGGAAGATCCGCCCCGACGGTGCGGCTCTTCCCACTACGCCCTTCCTTGGGTTTCCTGCGAAAGCAAGGGGACGGAATCGTCCCCCTCAGGAGTGTCACCCTCCCTCTCCCCTCCAGCCAGGGATCTGGATCCAACCCTCACCCCTCGAACAGCCGCGGCGGTATCGAGGGCTAACTCCTCGGCTTCCGTTTGAAGAACCTCGACCAGGGCAGTAAAGTCCTGGATTCGTTCTTCCATCCGCGTTGAGGCCTCCCGAAGCCGTTCGTTCAGCCCCGCCACCGACGCGTTGAGCTTCTGGACGTCTGTCCGGACCGCGGCCGAGATGAACTCGAGATTCTCGGCCACCCCTTTTGCCCTCAAAATTACCGGACCCGCATCCTTTTCGAGACGCTTCGTGATCCCCCCCACTGACCGGGCCAGCTTCCTGAGTTGCCAGAGCACACCCATGAGGGCCAGGAGAACCCCAAGGACAGCCACCGTAAGGATGATGGTCGAAACGGCTTCGGCGGTCATTAGGAAACTGGATGGGCCCCCGGGCCCCAAGGGATCGGAAACCGGGGAGGTCTGGAGGGCGAGGACCATCGGAAAGCTCATCATGAAAGAAGTGTAACCGACAGCGGGTCTAGAGATCCAGAGGGTTCAACTTTTCGCCGAGTGGGAACCGATGGGCTTCCCCCCATCCGCTTCCTCCACGGGGAGAATACCGGGGCGCTGGTTCCCCCCTCTCGTGGAGATTTCCCCGGCTCGTTCCAAGATGTTCTTGGTGAGGAGGGGGCCGGCGAGCTCAGAGAAGATCACCCCCAGAACGACCACGGCAAACAGGAGGTCAGCAGCGTTCAAGCCTCCAATCCTGAGGCCGGCGTACGTAAGGACGATGGAAATAGCCATGGCCAGGGAGATCCCGCCCTGAGGGATGAGCCCCAGTCCGAACCGGTTTGGGGGTCGGAACGGCAGGGGGACCACCCGAACGATGGCCATATTCGAGACGACTTTTCCTCCAGCCCTGAGGAGGGCATAGGCCAGAGCCAGCGGAAGGACCCAGGTGGTGGGGAAGCGCAGAAGGGCCCCCGCGAGGATCAGGAAAACGACGTAGATGGGCTTCTCCCAGTCCTGAAGCACTCGAAAAACCCGTTGGGGATCCCGGGCCAGGTTTGCGACAACGATCCCCATGGTCACAGAAACGAACAGAGGGGAGAGTTGCCACTGGAGGGCTGCGCCGCTGGAGAAGGCTGCGATTCCAAGGAGAAAGAGGACCAACTCCTCGCCTCCCGGTCGGGGACGGGTCAGCCAGATGAAGAGGATCCCACATACCACCCCCAGGCCCAGGGCGGTGAGGATGGGCAGGAACCCGGGAGCCAGTCCCATCCCGGTAACCAGGCTCCCGGGTGGGAATAGGGAATAGGCCATCTGGAGGGCGGCGATGCCTACAAGTGCATCCAATGATGCGACGAAGAAAAGCAGGTCCCTGACCTTCCCTCGCACCTGGTAGTTGGCTGATATCAGGGCGATTCCGGCCGGCGTTGAGATTGAAGCTGTGGCGGAGGCCCCCAGAAGGAGGAGGGTCTCCACCTGACCCGTCCGGCCCAGCGTGCGAAGGCCGATCCAACCGAGGGCCAGGAAGAACACGAAGGTCATGGCCGCCTGGCCCAGGGCCAGGATATGGAAAGAGAGTGGGAAGTGCGTCAGATTCCTCCGATCCAATTGGAGCCCGAAAAGAAACCCGATCCACCCCAGTGCCAGCCCCAACAGAGGGAACAGCTGACGGATGGCATCCTCCGTCAGGAGACCCAGGGCATTTGGACCCAGTACCAGGCCGATGAAGAGGAAGTGCGTTCCTGTTCGGAAGACCAGCCTGGGCCCCGGCGGAACTCGGATTGTTGAAAAGGAAAACCTGGCTCCCAGAAGGGCCAGAAGGATCAGAACGAGGGTAGAAACACGAGGGTCCATGAGGAGGATCATGCCGGACCCAGGTCCCCTCCCAACTCCGGAGCCAGCCCCACCACACGATCTAGCGGAAGGGCGAATGCGATTCCGGTGGCAGGAGCTGACAGGTCCCCGCAAACCTCCTGTAAGAGGGCAACGGCGGGATCCAACCGATCGTCTTCGATGACGCTGAAGATTGTCCTGTTCTGAGGTCTGGAGCGGGAGATCAGAGTCTGGAGCCCTGCGAAAATCGGGATGTCGTGACTCAGGACCCTCCCCATTCCCTCGCTGTTGATGATGGTGGCACCGGTGATCCCCAACTCGAGGTATCCGGACAGGATCTCGTCCACCTTCTCCGGTTCGTTCACCACGGCGATCAGCAGGTGCATGGACGGGCCTCAAACATGTCTTGCATCCTGAGACAGGAGAGCCTCAAAAAGCTCTGTCTTCCCAGGCGCATTCCGAAGGTCTTCCAGAAACCCCGGATGCCGAACCAGGCGGCAGATCCGAGCCAGGAGCTTGATGTGTTCGGCCTCCCGGCCTTTGGGGGAGAGAAGGGTGAAGAGCAGGTCCACCGTCTGGTCCTCCGAGGGTCCGAACGAGAAGGGTTCCCTGGCGATGGCCACGAGAAGAAGCATGTCCGGGAGGGCTGGGATGACGGCATGGGGGACCGCCACTCCATCTCCCAACGCTGTCGAGTGGGTTTTCTCTCTGGCCAGGAGAGCCTGGAAGGCTTCGTCTGCAGAAGGAATACATCCTTCCTGGTGGAGAAGGTCACTGATGGATCGCAGAGCCTCAGCCGGATTTGAGGCTTCGAGTCCGTGGACCACGAGGTCGGCACGGAGGTAGTGGCTGAGCCGCATGACGCTTCTCGACTGTTGGGAAAGAGAGAGTTGGATCCTGCGATTGTAGAGGGTGGCCGAGAATAGTGTCAAGCGCCTGAAGGGCCGGGCATGCTTAATGCCCTTCGTCTACCCAGGAATGCCCGCGGCCTGAGTGGGAAATACCCCGCCCGGGAGGTGGCTGATGGTCCATGCAAGCATGCCCCTTCTCTCTAGTTGCTGAAGCTTCCCGAACCCGGGTATGTTCCGGCCCACCGGAGCGCTGATTCCCTACCCGGGACGAATTCGGCTGAATCCCTCACCCTCACAAGATGGGAAAGATCAAATGCCCAGCTTCCTGGTCGAAGGCGGCCACCAACTCCAAGGGAGCATTCGACCCGCCGGAAACAAGAACGCCGCCCTTCCGGCCTTGGCTGCTACGCTCCTTTCGGCGGAACCGGTGATCCTTGAGAACGTACCGCGAATCAAGGACGTCGAGACCCTCATCGAGATCCTTCAATCCCTCGGCGCATCGGTGGATTGGGTGGGGGAGGCCACGGTCGAGGTCGTGGCTGAGGGAGTGGAGGGTGGCGAACCTGACCAGGATCTGGCCCGGAAGATCCGGGCCTCCATCCTTCTGGCTGGGCCCCTCCTTGCACGATTCGGATCGGTGATCCTGGGGCCTCCCGGGGGGGATGTGATCGGGCGAAGGCGTCTGGATACTCATTTTCTGGCCTTGGAGGCCCTAGGGGGGGAGAAGCGCCTCGAAGAGGGTTTCGAGATCCGGACGACTGGCCTCAAGGGGGCCAACATCTTCCTGGACGAACCGTCGGTCACTGGGACTGAAAACGCGGTCATGGCCGCGGTCCTCGCCAAGGGCACCACGCTGATCCGAAACGCTGCAGCCGAACCCCATGTTCAGGACCTCTGCAACCTTCTGACCCAGATGGGCGGAAGGATTCAGGGGATTGGGACCCATACCCTAACCATCGAGGGAGTCGACTCCCTCCATGGGGGGCGGTTCCGGCTTGGGGCCGACCACATCGAAACCGGGTCCTTCATCGGCCTGGCTGCCGTGACCCAGAGTGAGATCACAATTCTGGATGCGCCGCTGGCCCACCTGGACTCCACTCTCCTTGGATTCCGAAGGCTTGGCCTGGATTGCACCGTGGACGGGACCTCCGTGATCGTGCATGGAGACCGGGAGCTGGTGGTGGACAACGACGCCTTCGGCCATATCCCGAAGATCGATGACGGGCCGTGGCCGGCTTTCCCCGCGGACCTGACCAGCATCGCTCTGGTCACCGCCACACAGTGCAAAGGGACCGTCCTTGTCCATGAAAAGATGTTCGAGTCGAGGATGTACTTCACCGACAAGCTAGTGGGGATGGGGGCCCAGATTATCCTCTGTGACCCGCATCGGGCCGTGGTGGTAGGGCCATCGCAGCTACGGGGCGGCCCGCTGGAAAGCCCCGATATCCGGGCTGGCATGGCCATGCTCCTGGCGGCCCTCGCTGCCACCGGGGAAAGCCGCATCAAGAACATTGTACAGATCGAACGTGGGTATCAGTCCATCGACACCCGGCTCGAGGCCTTGGGTGCCAAGATCACGAGAGAGGACGGGAGGGACTGAGAAGACCGGGGCCGGGTGCCCAGGGATTTCCAGCCCCGGTTCTTCTAAACAGGCTCGAGCCCTGGTCTCGATTTTTTTGGCTTCAGGCGGCGCGGAAGTTTCACGTTGTCCACTCCGCAAACGTCTCAGACCGGGCTCCTCCCTTGAGGGCGGCGGATAGTTATGCTAGTTTGGGATCTGTTGGAGCCGCCCTCCGGGCGGCCATTTTGTTGTGAGTGGGGGTGCTGGCGGCCCCCGCTTTTTTATTCCTGTCATCTCGGGCCGGACCCGAAGGGAGTGAGAGCCTTGGCGATCCCCCTTCCAGATCTCCGAGAGGAGCTCGAAAGGCGCCTTCGGGACTTGGGGTTCGATGTCGTGGAGGCGTCGTGGGTCGGGAGTGCCCGCAGACCCATCTTGCGGATCAAGATGGATCTGCCGGATTCGCGGCCTGGCCAGGGGGGGGTGTCCGTGGATCAGTGCGCCGCGGTCAGCCGGGCCCTGGAGCCCTGGCTGGATGAGCACCCGGAGATTCCGGAACGGTATGTCCTGGAGGTCTCCTCCCCGGGGGTGGAGCGGCCGCTGATCCGGGCTCGTGACTGGGAGCGGTTCAGGGGAGAACACGCCATGGCCAAAGGAAAGGGCTTTCCGGAAGGCCTCGGCAATCGGGTTGAAGGAGAAATCCTGGGGATCGATGGTGAGGGTGAGGAGATCCGGATCCGGCTCCTCCTGGAGTCGGGGGACCGGGTTGACATCCCCCTCCGTGGCATAGAGAAGGCCCACCTGGTCTACCGGTGGGATTGAGGAGAGGAGACCTTCGGCCGGACCCGGCGGGTCCTTTCGAAGGCAGCTGTCTGCAAGAGGAAAAGAATGACCAACGCTGGCCAGATCGTAGCGGCATTCAGAGATATCGCTGCCACCAAGAGCCTCAGCCCAGACGAGGTCTATGACCTGATCCGGGATGGGATCGTGGCGGGGCTTGTAAAGA